>CAYPYM010000274.1:0-5035 GCA_964414435.1 uncultured Ignavibacteriales bacterium
CTGTTTCGTAAAAGCTGTTTCCCGAGATGGTCCAGGTGGTAGTAATATATTTCGACATCAGGTTCTTCTATCACCGGCGGTAGAGTGTCAGGCTCGATAGTATCACCTATTCCCTCCGTGCCCAGGAGACGATCCAGCGACTCGATGTTCCCGGAGAGATGCCGGATGAACTTCGCCAGGAGCTGACCATTCAGGTAGACGTAGTCTTCCTTCCAAGTCCCCTCACTTGCAAAGACACTGATAAGGCGACCGGCCTGGCCGTAGATATAGGTTCGATTCTCTCCGCCGGCCGTCTTCTGCACTCTCAGTGAGCGGGAATCGTACTTGTAGGAGGCGGTTGAACCGGAGTTGATCGATGCAAGGTGGTTTGCTAGGTCGTATTCGTACGTGACGACTCCCGAAGTGGCCGTATCGGTCACAAGGTTTCCGATGTCGTCATAGGTGGGTGGCTCGTGCGTATCTCGTGACGTTCGGAGAAGGCGGGGATTAGCCCGCGGCGTCGATATCCTGCATCAGGTCGGCGCCGACCTCGAGTTGATCGTACTGCCCCGCTGCGTGTTCGTAGAGCACGACGATCGAAATCCGTCGGTTGCGCGGATCGGTCGGGTTGTCGACGATCATCGGGAAGGTGTCGGCGAATCCTCGCACCTCGCGAATCTGTCCCTTGTAGAGGCCGTGGACCTCCATCAACTGACGGGCGGCGTTGGCACGATCGGCCGAGAGCTCCCAGTTGGAGTATTCTCCGGAGCCGCTGTAGTTGGAGTCGGTGTGGCCCTCGATGACGATGCGGTTGTGCAGGTGGCCCAGCTCGCCGGCGATCGTCATGAGGATGACGGCGCTCTGGCGGAGCAGCTTGGCCGAGCCGGGCTCAAAGAAGGCGGGGGAGTTTTCGGATTCGTTGAGGATGATGCGGAGACCCTCGGAGGTCAGTTGTATCTTGATATTCTTCTTGAGCGCCTGGAAGGCTGCCTGTTTCTCCAGCTCACCGATTATATTCATGGCGGCCTGTTTCATTTCCTTTTTTTCCTGCTCGGTCGGACCGCCGCCGCGCTTATCGCTTTCGGTTTTGCGCAGGCCGGCCGCGGGATCCTCCTGCGGCATCGGTGATCGCGAGCCCTTGAGCACGCCCGCGCCGCCCTGTTCCTCGAACTTGCCGGGATCGCGGAAATATCCGCCGACCGCTTCGCGTACCTCGGGCTTCTGTCCGACCAGCCACATGACGAGGAAGAAGGCCATCATGGCGGTCATGAAGTCGGCGAAGGCCACTTTCCAGGCGCCGCCGTGATGTCCGCCGTGTCCGCCCTTCTTGCGCTTGATGATGATCGGCTGTTCGGAGTCACCCATGATCGCTTACCGCTTCTTGGCTTCGTTGCAGGCCTGTTCGAGCTCGGTGAAACCGGGTCGGACCTCGGCGTAGAGCGATCGCCGGGCAAATTCGACCGCGATTACGCCGGCCACACCCTTGTGAAACGACAGGAGGGCGTGCTTCATGCAGCTCAGGTACTGCTTGGAATCGTTGAGGCGGTGTTTGAGACTCGCGGAGAGCGGTCCCACAAAACCGTAGGATCCGAGGATGCCGAGGAAGGTTCCGACCAGTGCGGCGGCCACTTTGTGGCCGATCTCGGCCGGGGGACCGTCGATGGCGCCCATCGTGACGACGACGCCGAGCACGGCGGCGACGATACCGAGGCCGGGGAGGGCGTCGGCGATGGAACTGAGCGCCTGGGACGGCCGCATCTCTTCCTCGTGGAGGACCTCGATGTCGCTGTCCATGAGGTCTTCGAGGTCATGCGGCTGGACCGCACCGGAGATGATGACCCGCATGGTGTCGGCGAAGAAGGCTACGGCGTGGTGGTTTTTCAGGAAGGCCGGGTAGCGTTTAAAGATTTCGCTTTCCTCGGGGTGTTCGACATGGCTTTCGAGCCCGATCAGGCCGTCCTTACGGGCGACATTGAAGATCTCGAACATCATGACGAGCAGGTTGAGGTAGTCTTTCTTGGCCAGGCCGCCGCCGAACGCCGTCTTGATCTGGCCGAAGATGCTCTTGACCACGCCGAGCGGGGTGGAGATCAGCAGCGAGCCGAGGGCGGCGCCGCCGATGATGAGTACTTCGGCCGGCTGGTTGAGCGCCAGGATCTTGCCGCCCTCCCAGGTGAAGCCGCCGATGATGCCGCCGAGTACGATGATGGCCCCGATGAAAATGAACATAGTGCCGGATACCTGTATATCGCGTGTGTTATTATTCCAAATCGTCTGTCCCTCAGTATTTCGACAGAAACGGCGGAAAGCTTTACGGCGCGCGCGGGAGTCGTCCGGCGGGTGTCGGCGGGCGGCTAACTCGAAGGCGACTATTGCGATCCATGCAGGGGCGGTTGACCTGAAGGAGCCGGGGGAAACGGAAAAAAGCGCTTGAAGCACCCGGCCAAAAATGATACCTTCTCCGCAATTCAGCGATCTCGCGCCGAGGCCCCCCGGAATGGCGGCATCGAGCGGAACGGCCGCGGCGCCAACGGCATGGAGGAACTGTGCGCTTTTTGAACAACCGACGTTTTCTGCTGATGCTGGTCCTGCTCTCGGTCTACGTCGTCTACAACGTTGCTTTTGCTTCAGCCCCGGCCGATTCGGCCGGTGTCGTCGCTGCGGAACACGAGTCCGGCAGCGAATCCCACGGCGGTCCGGTCCTTCCGGTTCTGCTCGAACTGATCGTGATTCTGCTCGCCGCGAAACTGGGCGGCGATGTTTTTGAGCGCATGAAAGCGCCGGCCGTGCTCGGCGAGCTGGTGGTCGGCATGCTGATCGGCAATCTGCACCTGCTCGGCATCGACCTCTTCCAGGTGTTCATGCACAACGAGACGCTCAACCTGATATTCGAGGTTCTCGCTGAAATCGGCGTGATTATCCTGCTGTTCGAGGTCGGTCTGGAGTCGACCGTCAAGGAGATGATGTCGGTCGGGGTGACCTCGTTCATGGTGGCGACGTTCGGCGTTATCACGCCGTTTTTCCTCGGCTGGGGGGTCGGCGCCTGGTTCCTTCCCGACGAATCTATTTACATTCATATCTTTCTCGGGGCGACCCTGACCGCCACCTCGGTGGGGATCACCGCCCGGGTGCTCAAGGATGTCGGGAAAATCGACACGCGCGAGGCGAAGATCATCCTCGGCGCGGCGGTGATCGACGATATCCTCGGGCTGGTCATTCTCGCGGTGGTCACCGGCGTGATCGCGGCGGTCACCAAGGGCGGCGGCGAGGGCATCTCGTCGTTGTCGATCCTGTTTATCATCGTGAAGGCGGTGGCGTTTATCGCCGGGGCGATTGCCCTCGGCAACTACGTCCTGCCGAGCTTTTTCAAATTCGGCCTGAGGCTCAAAGGCAAGGGCGTCTTCCTCTCGTTCAGCCTCCTGGTCTGCTTCCTGCTCTCGTACCTGGCCGGTGAGGTCGGTCTGGCGCCGATCGTCGGTGCGTTTGCCGCCGGGCTGATTCTCGAGGAGGTCCATTTCAAGGACTGGCACGACCGGGGCGAACATTCGATTCATGAATTGATCGAGCCGATCGCCATCTTCCTCGTGCCGATTTTCTTCGTGCGCATGGGTATGATGGTCGACCTGACCGCGTTCGGACGGGTGGAGATTCTCGGTTTCGCGGCGGTGCTGACGATCGCGGCGATTATCGGCAAGCAGGCCTGCGGGCTGGCGATATTCGATAAGCGCACCGATCGCCTTTCGATCGGGCTGGGGATGATTCCGCGCGGCGAGGTCGGCCTGATCTTCGCCGGGATCGGTCTGACGCTCTATGTCAACGGCCAGGAAGTAGTCTCGCCTGACACCTACGCTGCGGTCATCATCATGGTCATTATCACGACGCTGGTCACGCCGCCGCTGCTAATCTGGTCGATGGACCGGGCCGCTCACCGGGCCGAGCAGAAGCAGCTGCAGGCATCCGGGGAAGGCAGCACCGGCGGGAAGTAACCATGGCGATTGTCCCGCTGACAGTCGATATGCTCGAGTTCCGGCTCCGCGAGGAGCCGGGGATCGATCCGCAGTGGTTTGTCCCGCATATCCGTGACTACCTCGCTTACGATGCCGACAGTTGCTTCGCTCTTCAAGACGGCGGCGAAACGATCGGGATGGTTACGGCGGTGCCGTACCAGACAATCGGCTGGCTCGGCTGGCTGTATGTGGCCGAGAAGGATCGGGGAAGAGGGCTGGGGGAGGAATTGATGCGGCGCGCGACCGGGCACCTTATCAGCCGCAGTATGAAGTCGATCGTGCTCGAGGCGGTGGTCGAGGCGGTCTCGCTCTATAAGCGGGTCGGTTTTTCGGAACAGTTTTTCACCCAGCACTACAAGATCCATCACGACCGATTCGCCCCGCTGGACTTTGCGGGGGTTGAGGTCGAACCGTTTCGGCTGAAAGATCTCGAGCGACTGGCCTCGTTCGACCAGCGTTTTTTCCATCAGAACCGTCGGCACGTGCTCGGCATCTCCGCGGTGAACCAGCATTTCGAGGGCTGGGTGGCGAGGATCGGCGGGGAGATTGCGGGATATCTGTTCGCCACCGAGGCGTCGCACGACCGTCAGGTCGGGCCGCTGGTGGTCGATCCGGCCGCGGCCGATTCGGCGGTGCTGGCCTCGGCGCTGGTGTCGGCGACGTTCGCGGCCGGGGAGAAGCCGCTGCATCTGCGGTGTCCGTTGATTCATCCCGATCGGTCGCAGCCGCTTTTGACGATCGGTGCGGGTGAGGTGGATTATCACACGGTGCGGATGTTTCTCGGCGATCTGTATCCGCTCGAGTCGCCCGGGGTATTGTGTCTGGGGTGTCCCGGGCGGGGGTAAGCAGCCCCAGGCTGTTGTGTGGGGTAGCGAGCGTGGCCCGGTGTGCGGGGGGTGAATTAATCGAAGAAAGTTGAAAGGGAGCTTGACATCGCGGTCGCGAACGATATTTTACGGGACATTGATCGCGGGGTGGAGCAGTCTGGTAGCTCGTCGGGCTCATAACCCGAAGGTCGGAGGTTCAAATCCTCCCCCCGCCACCAAATT
>CAYPYM010000275.1:0-5027 GCA_964414435.1 uncultured Ignavibacteriales bacterium
TTAGGCCCGAAACAGAGGTTTTGCACATACGAACAGGGACTATTAGTATTACTGAGATATATATCAAACACAGGATTAGTATAAGATACTGTGCAAATTATCTGAGGCAGGAGACCACATAGATGAAGTTCACCTTACCCAAATCGAAACTCGGCGGGTATCTGCAGTATATCCTTCAGGTCGTGCCGTCAAAATCGACCTTGCCGATTCTGGCGAATATCCTGGTCGAAGCGCTGGAGAACAAATTGAAAATCTCCGCCACCGATCTGGATATTTCAATCACGGCATCACTCGATTGCGCGGTGGCCAAGAAAGGAGCCGCAGCGCTCCCGGCGCGGATCCTGTTTGAGATTATCAAAGAACTGCCGGAGTCGGAGATCACGGTCGAGGCGACCGGATCCCGGGTCGAGCTGAAAGTCCCGAACGGATCGTACAAGATCTCGTCGGTGCCGCCCGAAGATTTCCCGAAGCTGCCGGCGGTAAATACCAAGAAGGAAATTCGCTTGAAAGCCGACGATCTCGTGGCGATGATCCGCAAGACGACCTTCGCCTGCTCCGATGATGAGACCCGTCCGGCGCTCAACGGTGTCCTGTGGCAGACCAAGGGCGACAAGATGCAGATGGTGGCCACCGACGGTCACCGGCTGGCCAAGATGTCGGCCGAGAATAAGACGCTCAAAGGGATGTACGAAGATGTCATTATCCCGCCGAAGGTCCTGAATCTTATCCCGAAATTTGTCGGCGGTGAGGGCCAGGAGATCGGTGTGATTTTCGGCGAGAATAATATCATCTTCAATCTCAACGACATCATCCTGACCTCGCGTCTGCTCGAGGGTCCATATCCGAATTTCGAGCAGGTGATACCGTCCGATAACGACAAGAAGCTGATTATCGCCAAGGATGATCTCGCCGGCGCCGTCCGTCGTGTGTCGATCCTCTCGAATGCGCTGACGCACCAGGTCAAGTTTGCCGTCAAGGACAACTCACTCACCCTCTCGACTACCAACGCCGATGTCGGCGGCGAGGGGAAAGAGATCCTCGAGTGCGACTACAAGGGCGAAGAGATCGAACTGGGGTACAACGCCAACTACATCACCGAGATTCTGGGTAAAATCGACGGCGACGAAGCGGTGTTTGAGCTGTCGACCTCGGTCTCGGCCGGTGTCATATACAGCCCGACCGTTCCGAAAGAAGATTTCCTCTGCCTGGTCATGCCGCTGCGCCTGGCCGACTGAGGCTTCTGATATGAACTCCCAAATGGCAGATGGTTACGTCTGCCATTTTTTATTGGCTGAAAGATGCATATAGGCTCACTCAAACTGACCGATTTTCGCAATTTCGGGCCGCTCGAACTGGAATTCGGCGACCGGGTGAATATCTTTTACGGCGACAACGGTTCGGGAAAGACGAACCTGCTTGAGGCGATGTTTGTGCTCTGCCTGGGTCGGTCGCAGCGCGGCGCCAACGAAGTGCTGATGGTGCGCGATGGTTCGGACGTCTATCGCATTGAAGGGGAAGTGATCGAGCAGGGTGAGGAACATACGGTGGCGGTGGCGTATCAGGCGGGCGGGAGGAAGAAAATCACGATCGACCAGGTGCCGATCCGGATCGCCGATCTCTACGAACGCTACTGCGCGGTGTCGGCCGGGCCGGAAGACACCGAGATCCTCAACGGAGCACCCTCGGTGCGGCGGACATTTTTAGATATCTACCTTTCCCAGTTTTCGCGAACTTATCTCACGCAGCTTATCGATTACCAGCGGGTGCTGGCTCAGAAGAACGCGGCGCTGCGCAACGAGACGACGGCCGACCCGTTCAACGAGCTGCTGATCCCGATCGGCGCGGCGATCACATTGGCCCGGGCGAAGTTTATCGGTGAAATCGCCCCGCCGGCCGCGGGGCACTACGCCGATATTTCCGGCGGCGGGCTGTTTGAAATGCGGTACAAGGCGTCGGCGAGTTCGTCGCTCGAAGATGCCGATCTGGAGCAGATCAAATACGATTTCGGGCGCAAGCTGCAATCGTATGCGCAGCGTGAAGGGGTGATGAGAACGTCGCTGGTCGGGCCGCATCGCGACGATCTCATATTCGAGATCGGTCCCTACCCGGCCCGCACGCATGCGTCGCAGGGAGAACTGCGCACCGGGGCGATCGCACTTAAACTGGCGGTCTACAGATTGTTGGCGGAGCGCCGTCAGACCCGGCCGCTGCTGCTGCTCGACGAGATTTTTGCAGAGCTTGACGAGAAACGGACGCTTGGGCTGGTAGATGCCTTTGCCGATTTCGGGCAGCTCTTCCTTACCACGGCCCAGGAGCCGCCCGAACCGCTTCGGGACCAGAGCCGGAGTTTCGAAATCAGCGAAGGTGGCGTGAAAGGGATTTCCTGATGCCCGACCTGACTCTCAAGAACATCTGGAAATCGTTCGACGGCAAGGCGGTGCTGCGCGATATCTCGCTCGACCTGGCCGAAGGCGAACTGCTCGTGCTGCTGGGGCCGTCGGGCTGCGGTAAATCGACCATGCTCCGGCTGATCGCCGGTTTGGAGGAGGTCGACCGCGGGGAGATCTTTATCGGCAGCCGCCGGATCGATCAGCTGCGCCCCAAGGATCGCAATGTTTCGATGGTTTTCCAGAACTACTCGCTGTATCCGCACATGACAATCGCGAAGAACCTCGCGTTCCCGCTCTCGGTGGCGGGGGTGGCGCGAGACGAACGCAAGCGCCTGGTGACGGCGACCGCTGAGATGCTTGGGCTGGGCGACAAGCTCGAGCAGAAGCCGGGGCAGCTTTCCGGCGGGCAGCGTCAGCGGGTGGCCCTGGGCCGGGCGATTATCCGCCAGCCCGATCTGTTTTTGCTCGATGAACCGCTGTCCAATCTCGACGCCGACCTTCGGGCGCGGATGCGGCTCGAAATTGTCGGGCTCCAGAAGCGGCTGAACACCACCACGATCCATGTCACCCACGATCAGGTCGAGGCGCTTACGATGGCCGACCGGATCGGCCTGCTGTCCGAGGGGCGGTTGATTCAACTGGGAAGTCCGGAGCAGTTGTACAACGACCCGGCGACCCTGTTTGTGGCCCAGTTTATCGGCCTGCCTCGGATCAACGCTTTCCCGCTGATGCTCCAGGACGACCACCTGGCGGAATTCGGGTTCTCGCTCTCGGCCCTGCCCGTGGAGCTTCCCAATCGCCCCCTGACCGGGGCGATCCGGCCGGAGAAGATCCGGGTCGGCGAGGACGGTCATTTCGGGGGGAGCGTGGTCGGTTCTGAGTACCTCGGGGATGAGTATGTCGTGACGTTTGATTTTGGGACGATCCGCCTGACCGCCTCGGGGGCGAAGCGGGAGTTCGCCGCCGGGGCGCCGATCCGATTTGCCATTGATCCGTCCGATTTCCTCCTTTTCGACCGCGATTCCGGCCTGCGGGTCCGCTAGGACCCCCGTCCGGCCGGTTCGTTTGTCCCGTGATGGTGTTTTCGTTCAGCGCAAAACCGGCGAAATCCCCTTTTGGCTTGGCCTTTTGCACCATTCGCTTATATTAAGGCGTGGACTGCCAAAGGAATAGATTGGAGGGGAGGTACGTTTCCGCGCTGATCGCGGCCGTTGTGCTCATGTTGCTCCCGGCCGTGGTGCAGGCAGAAATAGGGCTCAATCCCCAGACTTCGTTCACCGTCCCCCAGCTCACCGGAACGATCCGGGCATGGAGTCTCGAGGATGTCGACCACGACGGCGCGCCTGAGATTCTGGCCACGGACAGCACCAACCTGGTGGTGTATTCCTATCTGCGCGATTCGGTCCTGATGCATGTGACGATCCCGACCGGATGGCGCGGTTTCCGGGTGATGCTGGCCGATATCAACCGGGATTCCATCCCCGATGCGGTCCTCGCCGGACGGTTCGACTCGAGCTACACCTATTTGTACCGGTTCCGCGCGTACGACGGCGCCTCGGGGTTCACCGCGATGGCGCAGAAGAGTTATGTCGCGACTTTCACGTTCACCGGGCTCGATGCGATCGGGCTGACCGCCCTTCAGGCGATGGATATCAACAACGACGGCTACAACGAGATGCTGCTGTCGTTCGACTCGATTACCTCCGACGGCTACACCGATCACACAGTCGGAGCGACCTATCTTTATTATTCGTTCCCTGATTCGGTTATCTGGCGCAAGGGGCGGCTGACGGCCGACTGGGCCCCGTGGATTCCCAAGGCCGGCACGACGCTTTATATCGACAACGAGTACTATCGCTATTACTCGAGTCTCGGCAACGACTACACCTACGAGATCCTGACGCCGCATGTCTGCCGGACCGACGGTACCTCGATTGACTTTTTCGATACCGACTATCTTGATTCGTGCCCGACCTGGGGATATCTCTTTTCGAGCACGCACGATTTCACGCTCGCCTGCCGCGGCGATGTCGATCTTAATTCCTCGGGTGAGGAGGCGGTGTTCCTGTACAACTGGGGGTATCAGTGCGATTTCACCGGCGATTCCGGAGCGCGGATCGAGGCGCGGAAGATCGTGCGAGCCGACAGCACCGAGATCCTCTGGCAGCGGGATGTGACGGTCGGGCAGTATGATTCGTTTCTATACTACCCCGGCTACCCCGGCATGTTTTTCGGAATCGATGAGACGGGCGACCGGGTGACGCAGTTCGACGGCGCCGATGGTTCAGTGCGGCAGGCGAGTGCCGTGCTTCCGGCCGGGAAATATGCCTGGACCTATGCCTATCCCGACGGTCTGCCGCGGCTGATGGTTATCAACGGGGCGAGCGTGTCGATTTATTCGCTCGATGAGGCGACCGGGATCGATGATGGTAATGATACGCCACTGCCGACATCATTCACCCTGGCCGATCCGTATCCGAATCCGTTCAATCCGAGTACGACGATATCATTGAGCCTGCCGCATCGGGGGGATTTGACTGTCGAAGTGTACAATCTGCTCGGACAGCGGGTAGCCACACTTCACAACGGAACCGCCGCCGCGGGGGATATCGATTTGACGTGGGATGGTTCGGCGCA
>CAYPYM010000276.1:0-5021 GCA_964414435.1 uncultured Ignavibacteriales bacterium
TTCGGCTCCGCTGATCAGGTGCAACAACGCCTGGTCGGCCCGATGCGTGATCGCGACTGTGGATATTTTGATATAGTCCGTTTCTTCGGTGACAATGCTCCCGACCCTCGCGAGATTCCAATTCGCCGCCGCGATACATTGCGTACGCTTGACGATCCGCTGATCGTAGGCTATGCCCGCCGCATCGAGAAGGAGCTGCGAGAGGCCGGCCGACTTTACGACGGACCCCGGGTGACCGCGGTAACATCCGCGCGATTCGACGGACCGGAGGCTCACCTTGAAATTCAGCCGTGCGACTACGGCCTTTTCGCCGGAAGTTGTTTCGCACTCGACCGTCCGGCGCCGGAGTTTTTCGGCCGGGGCGACACCCTGCGGGTGTATTACCTGCGCAAGTACCCCGATCGAACCCTTACTGACCACCCGCTCGCCGGTTGTCTCGGTGTCTGCGGTTTGCTGCTGGTCCGCGGTGATGATGCCGTATCGAATTCGCTTCTGGTGGTAGAGCGGGCCGGTCACCTGGCATCGCTTGAGAACTCCACCGGTCCGAGTGCAGCCGGCTCGGTCGACTGGGACCCTTCGGGTCTCTCGCTCTTCGATGTGCTGCGCGACTCCCTCGAAGCCGAGGTACTGGAAGAACTCGGACTGTTACCGGGTGAGATAACGATTCGGCCGCTGGCCTATGCCCGGGAGATATTCCGTGGGGAGAAACCGCAGCTGTTCGCGTTGATCGAAACCGAGCTTGATCGGGCGGCAATCGAGGAGCGGATCGCTCACCTTCCGGGGAAACGCGAATTCGATCGGCACCGATTTGTTACGCTGGATGATTCCGGGGGAGTGGGCGCGTCGGAACAGGCCCGACTCAATCACGAGGCGGCGATGAATCTGGCGCTTGTCGAGGAATTCCGGGCCATATGACAGCGGTGAACGACGGCGGCGGGCACAATTCCACGTTAAACCACACCAGGCCGTAAAGCAGCGCCAGAATCGCTTTCATGTCGACCGGCCACGACGATCCCACCATGTACAGGAAACAGATCAGGGTGAGACCGAAATACAGCTTCACCAGGCCCGGACGGTACTGCTCCGTGAAGAACGAAACGACGCTTCTCACGAGAAAGAGCGCGATCAATCCGGGCGCGTAGAGCAGGGTGAGCCAGGTCCAGAGGTTCATACGGGCGATCATCAGGCCGAGCCTTCCGTCGGGCGGCAAGTTCGCGAGCAGGCAGGCGTGTACAGTGACGAGGAATAACGAGAGGAACAGGTAGAGGAGTCCTTCGAGCACGCGACTCTGCAGTTCACGCAGTCCGGCCATCGCGAAGAAAAGCGCGGCGGCCACGAGGCCGGCCAGCAGCAGATAGGAGCCGCTGGTCAGCACGTGTTCGATTGTGTAATCCATCGGGATCTCCGACACCGTTCCATGAAAGAATCGTGCCGAAGATTCTGCGGATCGACTGGCCCACTCGTAACCCGATTTCGGGCCGGGTGTTACATCGGGCCGACCGGCCCCGTCCGGAACCCAGGGGGTTGCAGCTGACCCCGCCATGATCTGCAAAGACCTGCACCGCCGGGGCAAAAAAAGGCCCGCCGGGAAGGGCGGGCCTGTCAGAGATTTTTCCTGCGATTGACGACGGTCTAGACGTCGACCTCATCGATATCGGTGCTCGGGCGGGCGAGCGCCTCTTTGCGGTCACTGATTTCTTCCGGCTTGCGGTTTTTGAGCTTCCCCTTGTACTTCTTCAACTGCACCTTGACTTTGTCGACCGCCACATCGATCGAGTTGTAGAGGTCGTCGGTATCTCCGGTACCGGAGATAATCTGGTTGTAGACATTGACTTTCAGTTCAGCCACGCGACGGTGCCGTTCGGTGTCGAGCACCATTTCGGCCGAGACGATGTTGTCGAAGAAGCGGGTCAGGCCCTCCATCTCCTCCTCGGCCTTCGCCTTCATCTCGGCGGTCAGGTCAAAGTGACGAGCGGTGATTTTTTTCAGCATGTGAACATCACTCCTTTCACCCCATGAACGTGGCAGTGAAGATTATTACGGCTCCGTATATGTAACTCCGCTCCCGGCGGAGGACTTTTTGCTTCGGTGTTTCTGCAGTGACGACCGTCCGGCCGGAACCCCGGATTAATCATTTCTATACGTATATACGAAGATAGCCCCACGATGGTCGGTCCTTCTGTCAAATCGATACAGATTGCTTCATGAGCGGAAGCCGATCCGATGGTTTTTGCGTGTGCCCGCTTCTCCGCGGGCCGGTAGTGCTTGTCACAGATCGTCAGTCGGTCAGGAAACCCGCTTACGCAGCCGGGCGGGTTGGATTTTCAGTTCTTCGCGGTACTTCGTCACGGTCCGGCGCGCCAGCTGGATCCCCTCCTTGTTCAGGATTCGGAAGATCTCCTGGTCGGAGTGCGGCTTTTCCGGCGGCTCGTTGCGGATGATTTCCTCGATCCGCTGCTTCACCGACATTTTAGACAGGTCGTCGCCATCCTCCCGAGAAATACCGGAATTGAAGAAATACTTGATTTCGTAAACGCCCAGCGGCGTCTGCACGTACTTGCCGTTGGAGACACGGCTGATCGTGGCGACGTTCATCTCAACCATCTGGGCGATATCTTCCATAATGAGCGGCTTGAGAAAGGCCGGGCCTTTGTCGAAAAACTCGTGCTGCCGTTCGACAATCGCTTCCATCACCCGGATCATGGTCGACCGCCGCTGGTTAATCGCATTGAGCAGCCAGCGGGCCTGCTCGAGCTTGGAGCGGATATAGTCCTTGGTTTCTTTCGAGGTGCCGTTACCCCGGCGGATCAGACTTCGATAGCCGGAGTTGATGCGCAGGCGCGGGACATGGCGGTCGTTGTGGAACACCACGTATTCGTCGCCGATGCGTTCGACGATCAGGTCGGGGACAACCGGCATCGCGGCCGCATCGAACCGACCCTGGGCCGGTTTCGGCGAGAGCGACTTGATCGTTTCCATCGCCTGCTGTGCCTTCTCCGGCGGCACGCCCATCATCTTGGATATCTGGAGCAGCGACTTGCGGTCGAGCTCCTGAATGTGTTCGTCGACAATGCGCCAGGCGAGGGTCCCCTCGAGGCCTTTCTCCCGCAACTGGATAAGCAGCGACTCGCGGAGGTTCCGGGCGGCCACGCCGGTCGGATCGAACCGCTGGATCATCTTGAGCACGTGTTCGATCTGGTCGGTCGCGACGTTCAGTTCGGCGGCCATCTCGGGGACGCTGAAGGTGAGGTAACCGTCGGGGGAGACGTTGCCGATGATATATTCGCCGATAAGCTGCTCTTCGTCGGAGAGTTTCAGCAGGCTGAGCTGTTCGTTGAGGTGATCGTAGAGATTGCCGGACGCCGCCGCGGTGCCCTCGAACCGGTCTTCCTGCGATTCCCGCTGCTCCCGAACCTTGTAGCCTTCCTCGTCGTCGAGGTAATTGTCCCAGTCGACATCGGAGGTCTCTTCTTTCGTTTCGGTCTCGGCGACCTCGAATTCCGCCTCCTGGTCGACTTCCTGTTCGGGTTCGAGGTCTTCGACCTCCTCGAGCATCGGATTGGTGGCCAGCTCCATGCGAATAGTCTGCTCGAGTTTGAGCGCGGGCATCTGCAGCATCTTCAGCGACTGAATCAGCTGCGGGGCGAGTGTCTGCGAGAGTTTCTGCTGTAATCCGAGGCCCAGTTTCATAAACTAACCTGTTGTCTTACAAATTCGTAGTCCCGATTGCGGGGCGGCCATTGCCCTTTGACAACATTATCGGTAACGGCGGGGACTGGTTTTATGCCGGCCGGCGACTTCGTTCACTTATTAAACATCGGGGGAAGCTTATCAGTTTAGCCGGAACTTCTCTCCCAGATAGATTTTGCGTGCCTCCGGGTCGTTGGCCAGGAAATCGGCCGTCCCCGCTTTTAGTATTTTGCCGTCGCACATGATATATGCCCGGTTGCAGATCGACAGTGTTTCCCGGACATTATGATCGGTGATCAGCACCCCGAGTCCGCGCTCGACCAGGCGGGCGATAATGCTCTGGATATCCTCGACCGCGATCGGGTCGATTCCCGCAAACGGTTCGTCGAGCAGCATGAATTTCGGGTTGGTGACCAGGGCGCGGGTGATTTCCACCCGGCGTCGCTCACCCCCGGACAGGGTGTACGCCTTGTTCTTGCGCAGGTGACTGATATCGAGTTCCGCGAGCAGTTCATCCAGCCGCTGCCGTCGGGCCTTCCGCCCCAGCCGCTGGAACTGGAGAATCGAGAGGATGTTTTCCTCGACCGTCATTTTGCGAAACACCGACGCTTCCTGGGCGAGGTAGCCGATACCGCGCCGGGCCCGTTTGTACATCGGAAGCCGGCTGATATTGGCGCCGCCCAGAAACACGTTGCCGCCATCGGGCCGGATGAAGCCGATGATCATATAGAAGGTGGTGGTTTTCCCGGCCCCGTTCGGCCCCAGTAGCCCCACTACTTCTCCCGGGTTTACGGTGATCGAAACTCCCCTGACAACCGGCCGTTTGCGGTACGTTTTGGTCAGCGTATCAGACTCAAGGGTCACCATATACAAAATATACGCGAGTTTAACGTTGAAGCCAGCACAAAATTTGCTTGTGCCGTTCAAATTGGGGAAATTCTGCTTGGAGCGACTGTAAAAAGCTGTAAATTCAAGGCGAGCCGCGCCGCCGCGGCCGATATCGCAACTGCAATCACGCTCAGAATCGGACAGGAATCGTATGAAACGTCTGCTCGCTGTCATCAGTCTCATCGCCCTAGTCGTCATTATCGCCGGGTGCGGCGAAACCCCCGAGGAAAAGAAACAGAAACTAACCGAGGACGCCTTCCGGGCGGTCGCCGAATTCAAGTTTGATGCTGCCGCCGATCTGTTCCGGCAGCTGGGGGACCTGGAACCGCAGTCGCCGATGGCCTACTACGGCCGGGGCCTCATTTTCGAAAACCAGCTCCAGATCTGGGATGCCCTCCACGTCTACATGACGCTCACGAATTCCAACCCGGATTTCGTGGATG
>CAYPYM010000277.1:0-5019 GCA_964414435.1 uncultured Ignavibacteriales bacterium
TAGCCCTTCTCTTCGAGCTTCATGATGATGAACGGTTTGAAGAGCTCGAGGGCCATATTCTTGGGCAGGCCGCACTGGTGCAGCTTGAGTTCCGGGCCGACCACGATCACCGAGCGGCCGGAATAATCGACGCGTTTGCCGAGCAGGTTCTGACGGAACCGCCCCTGCTTACCCTTGAGCAAGTCGGAGAGGGATTTCAGCGGACGGCGGGAATCGCCGCGCACCGAGTGGGTCCGGCGGCCGTTGTCGAAGAGGGCGTCGACCGCTTCCTGCAGCATGCGCTTTTCGTTGCGCAGAATGACGTCGGGGGCCTGAATCTCGATCAGCTTTTTCAACCGGTTGTTGCGGTTGATCACGCGGCGATACAGGTCGTTGAGATCGGAGGTCGCGAACCGACCGCCTTCGAGCGGCACGAGCGGCCGGAGATCCGGGGGGATGACCGGGATGACGCTCATGATCATCCATTCGGGGCGGTTGTTCGACTGGCGGAAGGACTCCACGATCCGCAGGCGTTTGAGGATGTCCTTCTTGCGCTGGGCCGAGGTTTCCACCTTGGCCTGGGCGCGCAGGTCGATGGCCAGTTCTTCGATGTCGATCTTTTTCAGGCGTTCCTGGACCGCTTCCGCACCCATGCGTGCGTCGAACGACTTGCCGGCGTCCTCGAGATCGATGAATTCCTCTTCGGTGAGCACATCGCCTTCCTGGTAGGAGGAGTTGCCCGGGTCGATCATGAGATAATTCTCATAGTACAGAATGCGTTCCAGCTCGCGGATGGAGAGATCGAGCAGATGGCCGATACGCGACGGGAGCGATTTGAAATACCAGATGTGCGAGACCGGCACGGCCAGCTGAATGTGACCCATGCGTTCGCGGCGCACCTTTGACTGGGTGACCTCGACGCCGCAGCGGTCGCAGACGATGCCGCGGAACCGGATCCGCTTGTATTTTCCGCAGTTGCACTCCCAGTCCTTGACCGGGCCGAAAATCCGCTCACAGAACAGCCCGTCGCGTTCGGGTTTGAACGAACGGTAGTTGATCGTTTCCGGCTTGGTGACCTCACCGTACGACCACGAAAGGATGACCTCGGGCGACGCCATCTGGATCTGGATGGCGGCGTATTCGGCCGGGCCTTTCTTCTGCCCCATGTTTCTGCCTGCAATATCAAACATGGCTAACTCCTGCTAGTGGTCAGTTCGACGCACAATCGAACGTAACATTCAGTTTCCCCGTGTCAGGCGGCTCTACTTTTCGAGCAGCTTGACATCCAGCCCCAGCGCCTGCAGTTCCTTGATCAGAACGTTGAACGCTTCGGGGTAACCCGGTTCCGGCGGGTTTTCGCCCTTGACGATCGCTTCGTAGATCCGGCTGCGCCCGGTCACGTCGTCGGACTTCACCGTCAGCATTTCCTGCAGGGTGTAGGCCGCGCCGTAGGCTTCGAGCGCCCAGACTTCCATTTCGCCGAACCGCTGGCCGCCGAACTGCGCCTTGCCGCCCAGCGGCTGCTGGGTAACGAGCGAGTAGGGGCCGATCGACCGGGCGTGAATCTTGTCATCGACGAGGTGCGAAAGCTTGAGCATGTATATGTAACCGACCGTGATCCGGTTGTCGAAATTGGCTCCGGTGCGGCCGTCATAGAGCTGCATCTTGCCGTCTTCGGGCAGACCGGCGGTTTTCAGCTTGTCCTTGATCTCGTCGATCGTCGCCCCCTCGAACACCGGCGTCGCGATCCACTCGCCGAGACCGGCCGCGGCCCAGCCGAGGTGGGTCTCGAGGATCTGGCCGACGTTCATACGGGACGGCACGCCGAGCGGGTTGAGGATGATGTCGACCGGGGTCCCGTCGGCCATGTACGGCATGTCCTCGACCGGGACGAGCTTGGAGACGACACCCTTGTTGCCGTGGCGTCCGGCCATCTTGTCGCCCACCGACACCTTGCGCCGGATCGCGATCGTGACCTTGACGAGCTGCTTGACACCGGGCGGAAGCTCGGCGCCGCGCACGACCTTGTCGATCTCGACTTCCATGTCCTGCTGCTTTTTGGAAATCAGTTCGGCCGCCTGCGCGATGACATTGTCGACGTGCTTGTTGGTCGTGTTCTCGGTGCTGTAACCGTCGGGAGCGACCGAACCGTCGACATCGAAATCGGCGAAGAAGTCGGCTTTGAATTTATGTCCGGCGCGGATGACGACCGAGTTGTCGACCGCCGAGCGGACCGTCTGCGACGACTTACCGTCGAGCAGCTCGCCCAGTTTCTCCGCCCGCAGCGTCTTGATAGCGTCGATCTGTTTGCCGAATTCGCGCTTGAGCCGCGCAACCTCGGACTTCTCCTGCTTCTTGGCTTCCTCGGTGCGCTCTTTCCGGCTGAATACCTGGGTCTTGATCACGACCCCCTTCATGCCGGGCGAGGCTTTCAGAGAAGCGTCGCGAACATCGCCGGCCTTTTCACCGAAGATGGCGCGCAGGAGGCGCTCTTCAGGCGACAGCTCGGTTTCGCCTTTCGGCGTCACCTTGCCGACGAGAATGTCGCCGGCCTCGACCTCGGCGCCGACCCGGACGATACCGTGCTCGTCGAGGTTGAGCAGCGCCTCTTCCGAGACGTTGGGAATTTCACGCGTGATTTCTTCGGAGCCACGCTTCGTATCGCGGACCTGCAGTTCGTATTCCTCGACGTGGACCGAGGTGAAGATGTCTTCCTGGACGAGGCGCTCGGAGAGGATGATGGCATCCTCGAAGTTGTAGCCGCGCCACGGCATGAAGGCCACCAGCACGTTGTAGCCGAGAGCCAGTTCGCCGTTGTCGACGGCCGGACCGTTGGCGATCACGTCGCCGGCCTGCACCTTCTGACCGAGCTCGGCGCCCGGCTTGAAGAGGATGCAGGTATCCTGGTTGGAGCGGCGGTACTTGGTCAGCGGGTACTCGTCGTCCTCGACCCAGCCGAGTTCACCGATGCGGGTCTTAACGTCGGGGCGGATGCGGATGACCTGAGCGTCGATATACACGACCTCGCCCGCCCGGCGCGCCTTGATCACGGCGCCGGCGTCTTCGGCCACTTTGCGCTCCATGCCGGTTCCGACCCGCGGCGCCTGGGTGCGCAGGAGCGGCACCGCCTGGCGCTGCATATTCGAGCCCATGAGGGCGCGGTTGGCGTCGTCGTGCTCGAGGAACGGAATCAGGGCGGCCGCCACCGACACGATCTGCCGCGGCGAGACGTCCATGTACTGCACGTCGCTCACCGGGATGAGCGGGTATTCGGAGCGGCGCCGCGCGATGATCTTGTCGACCGTGAAGCGGCCGTTTTTGTCCAGCGGCTCATCGCACTGGGCGATGTAGTAGCGGTCCTCCTGGTCAGCCGAGAGGAACTCGATCTGGTCGGTGGCCTTGCCGTTGGTCACCTTGCGGTACGGCGTTTCGAGAAATCCGTATTTGTTGATGCGGGCGAACGTCGCCAGCGAGGTAATCAGACCGATATTGGGACCTTCCGGCGTCTCGATCGGGCACATCCGGCCGTAGTGGGTGTGGTGCACGTCGCGCACCTCGAACCCGGCCCGCTCGCGGGTCAGGCCGCCGGGGCCCAGCGCGGAGAGGCGGCGCTTGTGGGTCAGTTCCGAGAGCGGGTTGGTCTGGTCCATAAACTGCGACAGCTGCGACGACCCGAAGAAGGTCTCGACCACGGTCGAGACGGTGCGGGCGTTGACGAGCAGCTGCGGCGTGACGTTTTCCTGATCCTTCAGCGAGAGGCGCTCGCGGATGGTGCGGGCGACGCGCGAGAGGCCGACCGAGAAGAGGTTGGCCATCAGCTCGCCGACGGTGCGAGCGCGGCGGTTGCCGAGGTGATCGATATCGTCGGTGAAGCCTTCGTCGTTGACGAGGCCGATCAGGTAGCGGACGATCTCGACAAAATCTTTCGGGTCCAGCGTGGTGTGATCGAGTTCGATGTCGAGATTCATGCGCTGGTTGATCATGTACCGGCCGACCTCGCCGAGATCATAGCGCTTGTTGTTGAAGAAGAACTTCTCCAGCAGCGACTCGGCCATTTCGAGGGTCGGCGGCTCGCCGGGGCGAACCAGCGAGTAGATTTTCATGAGCGCTTCTTCGCGCGACTTGGTGGCGTCCTTGCGGATGGTGTTGAGGATGACGTAGGTTTCGCGCTTGTTGGTGATCTTGTCGACCACCTTGACGGTCTTGCTGCCGGCGTTCTGGATCTTCTCGGCCACGTCTTCGGTGAGCGCTTCGCCCGGCTCGAAAACGACTTCGCCGGTCTCGGTGTTGATGACCGATTCGGCCAGGATGTACTTGGCGAGATCGTCGGCGCTCTTCCCTTTCAGGCTGAGCTTGGTGACCTTGTAGAACAGGTTGAGCAGGTCTTCGTCGGTCGAGTAGCCGATCGCCCGGAGGAGGGTGGTGGCGGGCATTTTGCGGCGCGAGTCGATGTAGACGAACATGACATCGTTGATGTCCATGGCGAACTCAACCCAGGACCCGCGGTACGGAATGATGCGGGCCGAATAGAGCTTTTTCCCGTTCGGGTGCATGTCTTCGTCGAAGAAGACGCCCGGGGAGCGGTGGAGCTGGCTGACGACGACGCGCTCGGCGCCGTTGACGATAAAGGTGCCCCACTCGGTGATGAGCGGCAGTTCGCCGAGGTAGACGTCCTGCTCGATAATGTCTTTGACTTCCTTTTCCTCGCCCTCGCCCTGACGGCTGATCAGGCGCATGGTGACGCGGAGCGGGGCCGCGTAGGTCATGTTGCGGGCGCGGCATTCATCGATCGTATACCGGGTCGGCCCCAGGTGGTAGCCGACGTATTCCAGGGAGTAGTTCTCGTGGATGTCGGTGATCGGGAAGATATCCTCGAAGATCTGCTGGAGGCCCTGGCGCGCCCGTTTTCCGACGGCCACCTCGGGCTGCAGGAAATCGATGTACGACTGGAGCTGAACCTCGAGCAGATTCGGCATATCGGTGGCGTCCTGAAGAGCGCCGTAAGTTTTTCTTTCGACAATTCCTGTCCGGGCCAAAGTG
>CAYPYM010000278.1:0-4989 GCA_964414435.1 uncultured Ignavibacteriales bacterium
TCTACATCTCGAATCTCGAACCGGTCCGCCAGGGGGAACTGCTGGCGATGGTCCTCGACATCAATTCCGGCCGCGGCCGCAGCAACACCTTCACGATCGGCCTCGACTCGATCACCGCCCAGTTTGTCGGCGGCAAACCGCCCCTGCTCGGACTGTTTTATCCCAAGCCGACCTACCGGTTCTACTCGCAGTTTATCCCGATGGGAATCGAGGAGTTTCGGCAGTACGCCATCGTGCCGGTCGGGGATACAACCGTCCGGGCGATGCTGGCCCGCGACGGTTATGTCGATATCTGGACCGCCATCAACAGCCGCTTCGAGGAACCGAACAACTTCATCAACCTCTACGGCCAGTATCCGACCGCCGGACCGGTCCACTACATCCCCGGCTGGCGCTTCAATTCGATCGAGCGGTTTGTTCACGAGGGCGACCCGCGCGTGCGCTATCCCGTAAAATACAGTTCCGATTCCACCGTTTCCTATTATATTGGGCGCAACGACAACAACCTTGCCGCCGGGGAAGACCTGTCGCCGTCGCCGGGACTGCAGACCGGCCGGTACAATATCTTCCTGATGCATTTCAAGCCCGACGGCAGCGTGATAATCTATTAAGCTGCTAATTCGAATCGGCTGTCCCGTATGAACATTGGCGTAATCGGCTGCGGCTACTGGGGCCCCAATCTTATCAGAAACTTCGCCGCGATGGACAACGTCGCCGTCACCGCGGTCGCCGACCTCCGGCCCGAACGGCTCGAGTTCATCCGCCGCCGCTATCCCGCGATCGGACTGCTCACCACCGATGCCGACGAACTGATCCGCTCACCTCAGGTCGATGCCGTCGTGATCTCGACCCCCGTCTCGACCCATTTCTCGCTCGGCATGGAGGCCCTCACCCACGGCAAACACCTGTTCCTCGAGAAGCCCTTCACCGCGACTGTCGAACAGGGGGAGAGGCTGATCGATACCGCCGAGCGGAACAACCTCCGCATCATGGTCGACCACACCTTCATCTATACCGGGGCGGTCGAAACGATCAAGCGGCTGATCGAAAGCGGCGATCTCGGCGAGCTGTACTACTTCGACTCGGTCCGCGTCAACCTCGGCCTCTTCCAGCACGATGTCAACGTCATCTGGGATCTCGCCCCGCACGATGTCTCTATCATGGATCATCTGCTTGGCCGCCCGCCGAAAGCGATTGCCGCCACCGGCGTCGCCCACTTCGAAAACGGCATCGAAAACATCGCCTACATCTCTGCCTTCTACGATAACAACCTCCTCGGCCACATCCACGTCAACTGGCTCGCCCCGGTCAAGGTGCGCAAGACGCTCCTCTCCGGCTCGAAGCGGATGGTCATCTACGACGACATGGAACCGTCGGAAAAAATCAAAATCTACGACCGCGGCATCGATGTCGTCCATGACCGCGAGGCGATTTACAATATCCTCATCGAGTACCGCACCGGCGACATGCTCGCGCCCAAGGTCGACCTCACCGAGGCGCTCAAAAAAGTCACCGCCGAATTCGTGAACGCGATCGACCGGAACCGTGCGCCGCTCACCGACGGCCACGCCGGACTGCGGGTCGTCCGCATCCTCGAAGCGGCCAACAAGTCGATCCGCTCCAGCGGCGCCTGTATCGAACTCTCGCAGGGATGATATGACCGATAAGGAATACTTCGTCCATCCGACCGCCCTCGTCGCCACGAACTACATCGGCAAGGGCACCCGCATCTGGGCGTTCAGCAATATCCAGCAGGATGCTTCGATCGGCGAGGACTGCAACATCGGCGATCACTGCTTTGTCGAAAAAAACGTCGTGATCGGCGATCGCGTGACGGTCAAGAACGGCGTCTCGCTCTGGGACGGTCTCGTCATCGAGGACGATGTCTTTATCGGCCCCAACGCCGTCTTCACCAACGATGTCCGCCCCCGCAGCAAGGTCTACCACGACCAGTTCGACAAGACGCTCCTTCGCAGGGGAGCCACGATCGGCGCCAACGCCACCATCGTCGCCGGACACTCGATCGGCCGGTACGCTTTCATCGGTGCCGGCGCCGTCGTCACCAAGGATGTCCCCGATTACTCCCTCTGGTACGGCAACCCGGCCCGGATGGACGGCTACGTGTGCCAATGCGCCCACCGTCTCGACCTCCAGCCGGGGGAGGACGTCGAAGCCACCGCCACCTGCACCTGCGGCCGCGCCTACCGCCTCGAGCACGACCATCTGGTACCGGTGGAATGAACCGATCCGCTTCCGATCCGAGCGTCCTCGTCGCCGTGTTGACCTTCAACGAAGGCGACAAACTCCGAGACCTCGTCGCCCTCTTTCCCGATCAACGACCGTATGATCTTCTCTTTGTCGACGACGGCTCCACCGATGGCAGCGCCGACTACCTCGAGCGCGCGGGGGAGACGGTGGTCCGCCACAAGGGCAATCTCGGTGTCGGCGTCGGGATCCGCACCGCGCTCGGTTACTGCCGCGAGCACGCCTACGACGTCATCGTCATCATGGCCGGCAACGGCAAGATGCTCCCCGAGGAAATCCCGCGCCTGCTCGACCCGATCCTCGCTGACCGTGCCGACTACGTTCAGGGCTCGCGCTACATGAAAGGCGGCTCCAGCCCGAACCTGCCGCTTTTCCGCCATCTCGCGATCCGCGCCTTCACGCTCGTGGCCACGGTTCTACTTCGACACCGCCAGACCGATGTCACCTGCGGATTCCGCGCCTATCGCGTGTCACTCACCAACGACCCCGAGATCAATCTCGACCAGGACTGGCTCGGCCGCTACGAGATGGAGTACTACCTGCATTATAAGGCGATCTCGCGCGGCTACCGCGTCACCGAGGTTCCCGTCTCGATGGTCTACCCCTCAAGCGGCCGCGACTATAGCAAGATCAAACCGTTTGTCGGCTGGTGGTCGATGATCCGCCCCTGGATATTCCTCTCCCTCCACATCAAGAAGTAGATCAACTTCCGAGTCCCGAGCGTGTCGAACGACGAGAAGTAGGTCAGGACCCTTGCGGTTTTGACAGACGTACCTTTTATCTTGAACCGCCCCTCTCCGATCCGTATTGTCCCAACACCGAATATACCCCGAGCTGGCAGGGGAGGAGCACCACCATCAGGAACCGTCGCGCTCGCAACATCATTATCACGCTCGCCGTTGAGGCCGTTGTCATTATGGCCGTAGCGGTCCTCGCCTGGCAAAACGGCCTGAAAGACTACTTCGCCGACTGGCCCACCGCCGACCGTTGGGTCATCCCCGGTGAGCACGCTGTGCACGTCGAAAGACCGGGCCGCTACACCATCTACTGGGAACATATATCCGTCCTCGATTCGATCGATTACAGTCGCGACGACATTCCAAAACAGTTCGAGATCTATGTGACTGATTCGAGCAGCGGCGATTCGATCCCGGTGGCAACCGCCCTGCGGGGCACGGCCAACTATTCGACCAAGGATCGGGCCGGCCTGTCGATCGCCGCCGTGACCCTGCCGCGACCGGGTACCTACCGTTTCGAGACTGCGTATGTCGACGGTTCGGTCCAGCCTCAGGTGGTCTTGTCGATTGGTCTCGATGCGACCCTCTTCCAGTTCATCTTCGGCCTCGGTATCATCATTCTCCTGACCCCGCTCCTCTGCGCGATCCCCATTATCTACTTCGCCGTCAAGAAGTACCCCCCGAAAGACGGTGGCGCACCCGCCCCCCCGATTGTTCAAACTTGACACCCCCCACCGGCCCGAATATCGTCTCTCAGGAGCGAATGAAACCGATGAAAAAGCTGCTGCTCATAGTCCTCATGCTGGCCCTGATTGTCGGGGTGAGCTACGTCAAGATCATGCGCGATCGCGACCGTCACGACGCCGCCTTCCGGGCGGGGGAGAAGAACGCCCACACCGAGGTGATGCTCGCGGAGCAGACCGCCGATTCGCTCAAAACCGCCCTCGCCGAGCGCGAAGTCTCCTTCGGCGACACCCTCACCGCCCGCGATGCGGCCCACCGGGCCGAGCTCGATTCGATGGCCGCGACAGTCGACTCCCTCGAAAACAGGGTCGACAACCTCCAGACCGCCCTGGCCAAATCGAAAACCGCGGCCCGGAAATCGACCGCCTCGGCGCCGAAAAAACCGAGCCTCCACGAGCAGGCCTTGACCTATTACAAGAAGCGTTACAAGGAGTTACCGAGCGACCTCTCGCCCTACGAGCAGACCGTGGCGGTACGGGAAATTCGCGAGGAAACGGCGAGCCGGTACAAGATCACGCTCGCCGAACTCAACCGAATCAGGAGTGAACACAAGCTGGATTACTGATACGAACGGGCTGAGGGAGTGGAAGCGCGAGAATCCGACTTTGCCGAGGTAGCGGTCGACCGGCTGTTCCTCGAGTCATTTGCCAACGAACAATCCCCCTATCATACCGAGGAGGGTGACGAGATCATGCGGGGCGATCTCGACAAGCTCCGCTCTAAGCTCAAGTGGCACATCAACCACTCGCTCTCAAAACGTCAAAAAGAAGTTATCCGCTTCTACCTCAAGGGGAAAACCGAACGCCAGATCGCCACTATCCTGGGGGTGACACAACAGGTCGTGAACATTTATAAGCACCGGGCAATAAAGAAGTTATACAAGATCATGACAGCCTGAACTGTATGTCAAAAGACTACTAGGTGAGGGGCAATTACATTCGGTGTCCGCCAGCACCTTAAATGTTTAGGTAGTAAAGCGCTGAAAAGCGTCGCAGTTGCGAGGAGGTGATACTCAGGTTTTCCGGGGCAATCCCTATAACTTCACTGATTTGCGGTTATGTCCCAATTTATGGTCAATCAAGAAGAGGGGGACATTATGACTCGCATAGGGAGTTCTGCCATGCCGAAGAGCAAAGACGACGAACAGTTCGCGACGCTGGGAGAAAAAGACTGCTGGCATCCGTACGGCCTACAGGTGCTTTCACCGACCAAATTTACGGCCGTGGTGGGGAAGATACTTCGG
>CAYPYM010000279.1:0-4975 GCA_964414435.1 uncultured Ignavibacteriales bacterium
GCTAAGCCATCGAATAGCAATAGATTAGTTGACCAAGCTACCCCGCAATCGATCTTCTGACTACGGATCAGAAGGTTGGGGGTTCGACTCCTCCTGGGCGTATTTAGTTTTTTATCTCCCAACAGCTTACCGGCCAATATCACGCAAATGAGAACCTCGAAATGAGGCAAAGCGGCCTCTGACCCGTGGACATCAGGAACTCGCGTGGCAGCTCAATGACTGAGACGGTGCCGACGAGATACAACGGCACCGAGACGAAGCCCATCCTGGAAGCGTTCAGGTACGACTGCCAGGTACGCAACCTCACCCCCAGGACGATTGACTGCTGCCTGGAACGGCTCGACCGACTCATGCGGTACCCTGACGACAACGGTATTCCGCTGATGTCGATTGATCGACACACGATTCAGGACTACATCATGCACTTGCGGGGCACGGTGTCGGGCGAGACGATCAACGGGCGTATCAGAGTCTGTCGACGTTTCTTCAACTACCTCATGGAAGATCCGCTGTGGGATAAGGCCAGTCCCATGGCGGGTGTCAGGATTCTGAGAGCTGTGACGTCACCCCGTAGACTGAACCGAAATATGGGGGCAGGTCAGGCTCGTCCTCGAGTTCAACCCGCCCAGGGGATTCTGGTCGTTCGATTACCTCGCGGTGCAATACGATGATGACTCGACCGTTGCACCGCGACCATGCAAACTCATCGAGGCTCGTGATCAGGACAACCGGTCACTGATAGAAGCCGTTTCCGAGACCGACGGCAACTACAATGAGATGCAAATGATCGGCGACTGGGTGGATCTGGCGTTTGACGTTCCCCCGCTGCAGGATGGATTCGAGCGAACCGTCTTCGTCAATACAACCGGCTACTAGCAGCTGCATATCGATCAGACCCTGCCGGAGCAGACGGCCCTGATCGACTCGATGCTCAGTACACCGGGCGCGATCGCCGAATACGCAACGCAATTGTATCTTGAAAAGTATCAAAAACTGATGGCCAGAGCGCATTGACCGTCACGGGATGGAGCGCAAGTTCAGGAACGGGCGGGCCGCCAAAGCCCGCCCGTCGCATGAATGACAGGTTGAGCGGCGGCTACTTCGCCAGCACCATCTTTCGCGAGCGGACACCGTCCTCCGTCGTCAACCGGTAGAGATAGACCCCCGACGCCGCATCCGTCGCATCCCACGTCACCGAATGCGATCCCGCCGCATATCGGCCATCAGCCAGCACCGCCACCCGCTGCCCGAGCACGTTGAACACCTCCAGCGTCACGTGCGACGCTCGCGGCAGATCGAACGCAATAGCCGTGGTCGGGTTAAACGGATTGGGATAGTTCTGCGCAAGATCGAATTGATCGGGCACGACAGCCTCGCCGGGAACCTCGAGCCCGACCGGCAGCTGGAGAACCGTCAGCGAGTAATGCTCGGCCATATACACGAAGTTGTCGATAGCGAAGATCCCGACCGATTCCCCCGGCGTGTCGAAGGTCCCCACCGACACGGCATCGTACGGATTCAGGACGTCGAACACCGCAAGCCCGCCGTGGAAATCCGCGACATACGCGAACGGGTAATTGACATGGATCGCCCGTGCGTTGCCCGGCGTATCCACGCTGTCGGTGAGCATCGGCGAGGCCGGAATAGTCACGTCGATAATCTGAAGGCCGCTGGTGTCGTCAACGACATATGCAATGTTGCCGACCACCGCGACGTCCCACGCCGCACCCGGGGTATCATAGCTGCCGATCAACGCCGGATTGTCGGGATCGGAAACATTGACAACCTCCAGCCCGGCCTCCCCGGAGGCCAGATAGGCAAGCGTATCGCTAATGGCTATCCCGCGCACGATACCCGGCGAATCGTATGTGCTTCTCAGATCCGCCGTATCCGGATTCGAGACATCGAACACACGCATCCCCGCCGATCCGTCGCCCAGATATGCGTAGTTCCCGGACACCGCTACCGCGACCGACCAGCCGTCGGTGTCGTACCCGGCGACACCTGCCGGCACCGTCGGCGTCGAGATATCGATCACCTGCAGTCCCGACGGCCCGTCGGCAACGTACGCGTAATCTCCCTGAATCGCCACCTCCCGCGACCGACCCGGCGTGTCCCACGCCCCGACCATGGCCGGATTGTACGGATCGGCGATATCGACCACCGTGACACCGGCATAGAGATTGGCGACATAAGCGTAGTGGTCCTTCACGGTGACATTCCACGGCCAGTTGGCGCTGGCGTACTCCCCGATGAGCGTCGGGGTGGACGGAATGGAGATATCGACAACTTTCAGCCCGGTGGGATCGTCCGACACATACGCATAATCACCCGATACGAACACACCCCGCACGGTAAACAGCGACGAGCAGCACCCCATCGACACCGGCGCCGAGGAATCGGCCACATCGATCACGTGCAGCCCGGAGTCGCGGTCGGCCACATAGGCGTAGGTGCCGACCAGAGAAACCTCGTCGGCGCACTGCGTATCAATCCACCCGATTTCGGACGGGCTCGCCGGATTCTCGATATTGACAATCCGAAGCCCGGCGGAGTCGGCGGCAACATAGGCATACGGTCCCGACACGACGACATCGCGCGCGGGGAAGGGTGAATCCCAGTAGCCGAGCCGAATCGGCTGACCCGCATCGGTGACATCGATAATCTGCAACCCGGCTGCGTCATCGGCGATATACACGATATTTCCTATAACGTCCAGTCGCTGGGCGTTCCCCGATGGATACGTTCCAATTACCGTCGGCGCCGTGGGCGTGGCGACATCGATTATTTTCAGCCCCGCCGTACCGGCCGCCACATACGCACGATTCCCGTTCACCTCCACCCAGAGCGCTGTTCCCGGCAGCGGGCAGTCGGCGACATGCGTCGGGTTGGCCGGCGCCGAGACATTGAAGATGGCCAGCCCCGCTTCACCCCGCGCCAGATAGACGAGATCGCCTTCCTTCCATATCCCGTGCCCTTCCCCTGGAACAAACGTCTTGCTCACGAATGTCGGCGCGGTCGGAGGCGACACGTCCACCACCAGCAGTCCGGTCTGCCACGCACAATAGGCGTAGTCACCCTCCACCACGGCGTCGCACGCGCCGTCCCACAAACACGAGCCGGCGTATTCGATCGTCTGGGCGCCGATCGCCGGCGGCAGAACGAGCGCGATTACCACCATACCGTAGCGAATGATTGCTTTCATGGCATCCTCCGTATATTCGATTCGTTTTGGCCCAAACGGAAACGAAGACCGTGGAGGGTCGGATGAAGTTGTCGCTCGCGGATTGAAGTCTGGTCGGTGTTGTCGGCGAGGCAGGTCTCCCCTCACCCCGGTTCGCGATCCGTGCGGCGGAACGTCCGCCGCCGGAACCCTGCTTTCAACTCAAAGAACGGTTGTGACCATAGGCGGCCACAACCACAGCGATTACTGCGTCGAGAGTACTCCCCTACTGCTGACTCCAGACCGCAATATTGTTGACCGTGTCACCCCCGGCCATGACAAAGTCTCCGCCGATGTACAGGCTGGAATCGTGCACCGCCAGGGCATATGCGCCGTTACCGTCGGCAATACCGCTGCCCAGCGCCGACCAGGTGGTGCCGTCAAATGAGGCCACGCTGTTGACAGTGGTGCTCCCGACTGTCGTAAAGCTTCCGCCTGCAATAAGGTCACCGTTGAATTCACATACGTCCCAGACAGTCGGCACATAAACCGTATTACCAAAGGTCTCCGTTCCCATCGGCCACCATTGAGCAGAGAAGTACTTAACCGGCGCGTCGCCCGAGCCGGCTACCACGGCATGGCCGTCCCAATATATCAGATCCTGGACCATCGTCGGGAGCGTGTTGTAATTGAAATCGTACCAGGTTCCGGTATTCCGGCGCTGCACGTACGGGTACACCGAGGCATTCTCGATATAATATCCGCCGACCAGGATGTCGTTCTCGATAGAGCAAATCGCCTCTACCACACCCGAGTCGTTGGACACGATTGTAGCCCAGGTCGAACCATCCCAGACCGCAACCAGCGGCGTCGCATTCATTCCGGTCCCGTATGATCCGACCGCGAACAGGCTGTCCCGTGTGACGGTCAGATCGTGAACCACCACGTCGCCCGCCAATCCCGAGCCGAGAGCCGACCAGGATGCGCCGTCCCACGCCGCCACCCGGTTGACCGCGATCCCGCCGGCCGATCCGAACGATCCACCGACGATCAATTGATCCTGATAGATGGTCATAGCGTAAACCGGCCACGAGGTGCCGGTCCCGAGCGGGGCCCAGGCGGTGTCGTTCCAGACCGCGATGTAGTTTGCCGCCACGCCGCCGGCCTCCGTGAACCTGCCGCCGGCATACAGTCGGCCGTCGTACTCCTGTAGTACGCTGACCACATCGTTGGTACCCGTTCCCACCGGGCTCCACGCCCACGTCTCGGTCGGAACTACCGGATTGTTCGACTTGTCGTCATCCGAGCAGCCGATTGTCAGTATCGCTGCGCACGACAGGACCGCCATGGCAACAACTGCATGAAGCAAGAATCTCCGATTCATGACTGTCTCCCCAGTTTGATGAATATCACGAGAATGGATCGGTCAGCCCCCACGACACCGGCAGCAGCGGCTCGGTATCGCCTACCCTCCAAAATGAGCCCCTCCCCGCAGCCTGTCAACGAAAAAGGACAAATATACCGACGTTAAAACGTGTCACGCCCCGACCGGGCGGTGAAACCGTGCAAACAGGAACAGGCGGGCCGCTGCCGCCCGCCTGTAGAATTCCGTCTGTCGGATTCGCCGCGACTTCCCTCGTACTCGCGGCTTCTCCGCTACCGTTTCCGAAGCACCATCACGGTCAAATCGTCCTCCGGGCGCTTCCGCCCCGAGAACCGGAGCACGTCCTCGATTAGACCATCGATAATCTCCAGCGGCGGCTGCTCGCGATGTTCACTCAGGAAGCGTATCAGTCGATCGTCTTCATACTG
>CAYPYM010000280.1:0-4972 GCA_964414435.1 uncultured Ignavibacteriales bacterium
ATTCGGATATCCCGTGGGCCGAGGGTGGGTAGAACAGGGGTCGGCGCGCAACCGCCCTTCCCCCGATCTCCAGCACCGCCCGATTGTAAAGGTCGATCGTGTGCGGCCAGCGTTCGGGGATTTTGTGGGTGCGGGCGAGAGCGATTCGCTCCGCCCTCCGTTTGGGGTAGACGGTGGCGGTGGCGCCGCCGATCAGTTTGCGGGAGAGCCACGAGCGGAAATTGCCGTGGAGATCGACCACGAAATCGAATCGGCCCCGGTCGAGTGAGAGCAGTAGTTTGATCAGATCACCGGCCGAGGCGCTGTCGGGGAGGGCAGCGACCTTATCGACACCGTCGAAGCGGCGCACCACCGGCACGAACCGCTCCTTGGTCAGGTAGGTGAGACGGCTGTCGGGGAAACTGATTTTAAGGTTCAGGACGGCGGCCGAGGTGAGCACGACATCCCCGAGCGACCCGAACCGGATGACGAGGATCTGGCGTTCCATTACAGGAATAGATACAAGCCGAGAGCGCCGACGGCAAAACAATAATACGCGAAATAGTCGAGCTTGCCCCTGCGGATAATCGCCAGCAGCAGGTAGACCGCGACGAGGCCGAAGATGAACGAAAAGATCAGGCCGGCCCCGTACTGGGCCATCAGGGCCGGATCGATATTGGCCATCTCTTTGGCTTTGAGAACGACCGCCCCGAGAATGGCCGGGATGGCCAGGAGGAACGAAAACTCGGCCGCTTCCGAGGGGTCAACGCCGGTCACGATACCGGCGACAATCGTACTGCCGGAGCGTGAGATCCCGGGCATGATGGCGCAGGCCTGACCGATCCCCATGGCGATCGCGGTGGGCAGGCGCACCGGGTCATGCTTCTTCACGACGAAGCGGGTGATGAGCAGGATCCCGCCGGTGACGATGAGCATGGCCGAGGTCATGATCGGATTGGAGAAAGCGCTTTCGAAGAAGTCGTTGAACAGATAGCCGACCAGTCCGGCCGGGATGGTGCCGATGATCAGGAAGGCGACGACGGCGCGCTCCTGCTTCATCGAGCTGTCGAAAACGGCGCGGATCAGTCGCCCGATCCGCGCGCGAAAATAGATGAAAATCGCCAGGAGCGTCCCGATATGCAGGATCAGTTCAAACGAGACGCCGGGCTGCTTGACGCCCAGGAGCTCCTCGGCGAGGACGAGGTGTCCGGACGAGGAGACGGGCAGGAACTCGGTGAGCCCCTGAAGAATGCCCAGGACGATCGAATCCAGGTAGGTCAGTGTCATAAGCTATAAGTTTGCTGCCGGCCGGTCCGGGCATTCCCTTTCTAATTTGTTCCTACATGACGAGGAAATTCAGGCCCAGGAAGAGGCCGTCGTTTCCGTCGAGCTGGAGTTCACCGAATGCGGTCACGGTTTCGGTCATCTTGAGCGAGACGCCGCCGTTCAGACCGAACTTGATATCGGATTCGGTATTGCCTTCGTAGCGACTGGTCGCAGGATTGTAGACGTCGTAATGGTAGTTCTGCAAACGCACGTTCAGGCGGCCGTACGGGCTGATCGTCATGCCGTTCTGCAGCGCAAACGGATAGGAGCCGGTGGCGAATCCGCCGATCTGCCAGATGTCTTTGACGTACTCGAACATGCCGCCGAGGGCGAGGTCAAAGGGGTATTTCGACCGCGTCTGTCCCTGGGTGGTCGGGGTAACGCGCCAGAGCTGGTACTTGAAGTCGGTGCCGAACGTGAAGCGGGCATCGCTGTTTCCGCCGGCGTCGATCAGGCCGGCTTTGAAACGGAAGTCGACATCCTGCGCGACACCGTAGGTGAACGAACCGAACACGCTGGTGGCGTCGGCGATACCGACCGCGCCGCCGAATTCGCCTTCACCCATGTTCAGGGTGCGGGCGGTCTGGAGATTGCCGAATGCGCTGCCGAAAGCGTCGAGGGCGTGAGCCGATCCGGCCGCGACAAACGAGAGACACAACAGGAAAAGAAAGATCTTTTTCATAACGCACCTTCCATGATACGATTCTTTGCGAGGTAGGGTTTGCAATGGCGTGAGGTTACGGTTATGGGCGATTTCAGTCAACTAAAAAGCCCACTGTCAAAAACATTAATTGTTGACAGATTCGGTGCTCCTTTCTTGTATTTCTCACAACACGTTAGCACGCAACCCTGCGTGGCGGTTTTTGCATAATCTGTATACCCGAAAGCGGGCGTTCCGGTTGCCCGCCGACGGATAAAAACTCTGCGGCGGAGGAGGTTCAGGCATGGCGCAACCCGACGGATCAGGCGCGTCCCCCGGCACCCCGAAAGACCGCGGCCACTGGGCCGGCCAACTCGGGTTTATTCTCGCGGCGGCCGGATCGGCGATCGGCCTCGGCAATATCTGGAAATTCCCCTACATCACCGGCGAATACGGCGGCGGCGCGTTTGTCCTCGTCTACCTGGGCTGCGTGGTAATTGTCGGCCTCCCCCTCATGCTGGCGGAACTGATGATCGGACGGTCGACCCAGGTCAACCCGGTCGGCGCCTTCCAGAAGCTCCACCACAAGGGCAGCCCGTGGCAGCTGACCGGCTGGCTCGGGGTCGCCTCGGGCTTTCTCATCCTCGCCTTTTACAGCGTCGTCGCGGGCTGGGCGGTCGCCTACATATTCAAATCGCTCGCCGGGTTCGCCGGCACTCCCGAGCAGATCCAGAACCAGTTCACCGATCTCGTGATGAGCCCGAGCGGATCGATCATGTGGCATACGATATTCATGATCTCCACCATCGCAATCGTGATCGGCGGAATCCAGAAAGGGATCGAGCGCTGGTCGAAGATCCTCATGCCGATGCTCTTCCTTATCCTGCTCGGCCTGATGATTTACGGCCTCGGTTTCACCCACGGCGGATCCAAGGCGCTGGCGTTTTTGTTCCGGCCCGATTTCCATAAGCTGACCGCCGAGGGCGCCCTGTCGGCGCTCGGACACGCCTTCTTTACGCTATCGCTGGGGATGGGAGCGATGATCACCTACGGCTCATATATGGATCGTAAGGAGAGTATCGTCAAGGGTGCGATCGCGATCTCGGTGCTCGATACAGTGATCGCGCTCATGGCCGGAATCGCGATTTTCTCGATGGTATTCAACTACGGCATGCAGCCGGCTCAGAGTGTCGGCCTGATTTTCAAGACGCTGCCGGTGCTGTTCGCCGATCTCGGCCCGTGGATTTCGGTGCCCTTCTTTATCCTGCTGGCGTTTGCGGCGCTGACCTCGGCCATCAGCCTGCTCGAAGTGGTTGTGTCGTATTTCATCGATTTCAGGAACTGGAAGCGGCGCACGGCCACGATCGTGATGGGCGGGATGATCTACCTGCTCGGCATTCCCTGCGCGGTCGCCGCGTGGACGCTGCCGCTCGGCGGGAAGCGGTGGGGGTTCTTCGATCTCCTTGATGTCGGTACCACCAACTACATGCTCCCGATCGGCGGGCTGTTCACCTGTCTGTTTGCGGCGTGGGTGATGAAGGACAAGGTCCGGGTGGAGGAGTTCGGCTCACGCGGCTTCTTCTACAAGGGCCTGGTATTCATGCTCAAGTATGTCACGCCGCTCGCGGTGCTGGCGGTGTTGCTGCACGGATTGCAGTGGCTGCCGTTTGTTGATTTCTGGGCGGGGAAGTAACACCCTGCGGGTGCAATTCTCTGGCGCGATCTGAGATCTCTGTGCCACTGACAAGCTTGTCTTGTCAGTGGTCTTTTCTTTACAGGTGACAAAGACACGGCCAAGCAAAGCTTGACCGTGGCACGGATTATGTTGACGGTGGCACATCCTTCGGGTGCTTTGTCAGGTATTGGAGTCGCCCCTACTCCTCTTCGACCGCGAGATACTTCAGGGCCTCGTTCTTGAGGCGCTCCTTATCGAAATCTTTCAGATCGGCCGACTCGAGAAACTCGATAAACGCCTTGTCGAGGCGTCCGATCGACGCCCGCCCGAACGCCTGCTCGGCATCGTCGGAGGCGGCCTTTTGGAAGGAAACATCGAGGGCGTATGACGCCTGCTTGAGCGATGCAATAACTTCGACCGGGATTGTCTTGAGCGTCTCCTCGGTCACCCCTTCAACTTTCACGCGGACGATCTTATCGGCACTGCCGACCTCGGCGATTTTCTCGCGGAGGATTTCGGCCAGCTGATCGCCGCGCTTGCCGGTGGCGTCGATCGCCTGAATGTCGACCATCTCGCGGGCAGCGACCTCGTGAAAGGTCACCCTGAACGGATCGAAGGTCACCTGCACGAACCCCTTCTTGGCAGTTCGCTCGGCCTGCGAGAGGCGCTCGCTCGAACCGGAGTACCAGGCGCGCGGACCGACCTGACTGAAATTGTGGAAGTGACCTAATGCGACATAGTCGAACCCCTGGAGCGGGTCCATAGCGATTTCCTGCTCGCCCAGATCGGCCATGGCAAACTCGGGCATCCCGGCCGCGACGCCGTGCCCGACGAAGATGTTGTGCTTGGCCGACGGATCGGGGCGACATCGGGCCAGTTCTTCCTGCAGCAGCGGGCCGGTCAGGCAGTGCGGAAGGGCGTAGACGGCGGCCTCGCCGATCCGGTAGATCTCGAGACGGCCTTCGGAGGCGACATACAGGTTGTCGATCTGCTTGTAGATATCGAGCGGGGCGCCGACATGCGGCTGCTTGGGGGCGTCGTGGTTGCCGGAGATGATGACTGTCGGGATGCCGTTGGTCTCGGCGAGCCGGTGGAGCTGCTCGCCGGCGATCGCCATGATTTTATTGAGAGGGCGGACCGAGTCGAAGAGGTCGCCGGCGTGGATACAGATATCCGGCTTGAGGGCGATGATCTTGTCGATCGCCTCGGTGAAAGTGCGGATGATATCTTCCTGGCGCAGGGTGAGGCCGCTTTCGCCCCGTCGGGGGTGATTGCCGCCGGCGCCGAGATGGGTGTCGGCCAGATGACAGATAAACATGCGGCCAATATAGGCAGATCGCGGCCGCTTGTGA
>CAYPYM010000281.1:0-4956 GCA_964414435.1 uncultured Ignavibacteriales bacterium
CGATCTGCTCCATTAAAATTGCCTATTCTGTTACGGGACAGCGTTTTGTCCGGATGGCCTTCAGTCGCGAAGGCCGTTTCTGTCACGGTCGGTCCCGCCCGAGTTTTGTGCTAGATGGGGAGTTAGCGGTGCCCTGTAACCCGGAACCCGCTCTACCGGGGTCGAATTCCCACCTGAGGGCTTAGCGACCGGCATTCTCCGACAGGTAAGCAGCGTTGAGGGCCGGGTCCCGTACAACAGAAGCCTATGAACCCCGTCAGGACCGGAAGGTAGCAGCGGTAAGTAGATCCTTCTGTGTGTTGCGGGGTAACCCGACCGGAGCCGGCTGCCTGAAGGGCTTGTCGGAAGCGGTTCGACGGTGGGTGCACACAATATGAAAGCCTGTCGGTGTCACGCCGGCAGGCTTTTTTTGGGCGGCGCCGCCGGGCGTTCGATCGGGCTGTCGCGAACATCCGCAAGAAACTTCTGTCGCCGGCGGGGCGTAGAACTTACATTGCGAAACTGAACAGGCAATACAGCAATAAACAGACAGGAGACACCATGATGAATCTGACCCGTCGCATCGGACCGATCGCTGTCGCGATTCTCATCGCCACGGCCGGACTGGTTCATGCCAAAGACAAAATCAAGATTCAGAAACTCGACGACCTCCCGCGCCACACCTATACGGTCACGGTGAAGGCCGCCGATTTCTGCACCGACAAAGCCGCGGTTACCAAACTGGCCGACGCGGTCAAAGCCGACCTGCTTTCGGATCTCAACACCTACGAGATCGACGACAAGACGACGCTCAAGGACTATTACGGTGAGCTCGGCTCGATTGCGATGCTCGAGGGGCGGTACGACGATTTCAAGACATACCTGGACACGGTTCGCGCGCTCGAGGACAAGGATGCCCTCCGGCTCACCCGCGGACTGACGTCGCTGGCGATCATCAAGGCGGCCGCCGCACCGGAGGCCGGTCGCTCCGAGGCGTTTCGCACCGCGCTGGCGGCCGAACTCGAGGCATTGCCGTACGAGACGGTCGCGGATCAGATCAAGCAGATGAAGGGGCGCTTCGAGATGATCTCGGAGAATCTGCTCGTCGGACTGCTACAGACCCGCGTGCAGCCGATTCTCGATTCCGCCAACGGCGAAATCAGCAAGGATGTTGCCCAGTCCCTGCTCGGGGCGGCTGCGACCGTGCAGCTGTTCCTGCCGTACAACAAAGATATCGTGGCCGTGACCGGCGACTATCTCGATGCCCATAATGTGCAGAAGGCCGATATCTGGACCGACCGCACCGCCAATCTCAGCCCGTCCGATCCCGGCAAACCGGTGATTATCGGTATCTGGGATTCGGGTGTCGATCCCGCGGTCTATCCCGACCATCTCTGGACCAATCCCGGCGAGATCCCGGACAACGGCAAGGACGACGACAACGACGGCTATGTCGACGACGTTCACGGGATCGCCTACACGCTGCACTCCGACAAGTCGACCGACATGCTCTTCCCGATCGGCGACGTGGCGGCGGAGCGACCGAAGCTCGAGTCGCAGATGAAGGGGCTGATCGATATCGGTTCGAATATCGACAGCGACGAAGCGACCGCCGTGAAGAAGGAGCTGGCCTCGCTGAAGCCGGCCGACGCGCAGCCGTTTATCGAGAACATCTCGAAATACGGCAACTACTGCCACGGCACGCACGTGGCGGGGATCGCCATCGCCGGTAATCCGTTCGCCCGGATTCTCATCTCGAGGATCACCTTCGGGTACACGCTGATTCCCGAATGCCCGACGGTCGCGCAGGCCGAAAAGGACTCGGTCGCCACGCTGGACGTCTGCAACTACTACAAGAAGAACGGTGTCCGCGTCGTGAACATGAGCTGGGGCGGCGACTATGCGGGTGTCGAAAAGGCGCTCGAGGACAATCACGCCGGCGGGACGCCCGAGGAACGCAAGGAACTGGCCCGGAAGATATTCGAAATCGGCAAGACCTCGCTCTTCGACGGCATGAAAAACACGCCCGATGTGCTCTATATCACGTCGGCGGGCAACTCCGACAACGACGTTGAATTCGATGAGATGATCCCGAGCGGGTTCGACCTGCCCAACCTGATGACGGTCGGTGCGGTCGACCAGGCCGGCGACGAGACCGGATTCACCAGTTTCGGTAATGTCGACTGTTACGCCGACGGCTTCGAGGTGCTCAGCCACGTGCCGGGCGGCGACGAATTGAAGCTCTCGGGGACCTCGCAGGCCTCGCCGCAGGTGACCAATCTGGCGGCCAAGATCATCGCGCTGCATCCGGAGATGACCCCGGTCGAGGTGAAGGCGCTCATTCTGAAGGGTTGCGACGAGAAGCAGGTGGGGGATCGGACGATCAAACTGATTAACCCCAAAAAGACGATGGCGCTGCTGGCGGGCAACTAGTCCGCGACATCCATCGTGTCACTGATATGCCCGGCCGGTCAGTCTGATCGGCCGGGTTTTTTGCATATCTCCGATATCGGCAGCTCTTGTCTGCCGGGAGTCCATGTCCTGATGTACGCGTTACACCGCGATTATCTGACGGGCGATTCAAGCTCCAGCAGCACATGGTGGCGGAGCTTCCGGTCGAACACCCGCTTGGTCCGGGCGGTCAGCAGGAAATACCGCACGCCGATCACGGTCGAGGCGCCGCCGATGAGGATCAGGCTCGAATCGAGAATCGACCAGTATCCCAGCCCGAAATAACGCATCAGCGCCACCCCGAACGCCACCAGCGCCAGACCGGTTCGGATCAGCGCCAGTTCGGTCCGTCCCCGCGCGAGCAGCGAACGGTAACTCGACAGGTCGGTGCGGTCGGCCGCCAACTGGTTGCGCTCCTCGGCCAGCCCGGTGCGCATTTTGGAGAAGGCGGTGCGTTCGGCGGCGAGATCGGTGCGGGAAAAAGCCATCGAGGTCCGTTGCTCGGCAGACTGCGTTCGGTGCTTGGAAAGATCGGTGCGCTCACCGGCCATTTTCGAACGCTGCTCCGACAGTTCGGTGCGGTGCTCGGCCAGCTCGGTGCTTCGACCGGTGAATCTTGTCTGCTGCCGCGCCAGCTTGGTGCGCTCGTCGGCCAGCGAGGTGCGAAGTTCGGCGGCCTGGGTGCGCCGTTGAGAGAGCTCATTGCGCTTTTCGGCGAGAGCGATGAGGTCGGCGATCAGCTCGACCTCCCGATGGGCCAGCTTGACGAGGGTCGCCTCACTCGGAGACAGCGGGTCATGCTCGCCGCTTTCTCCATCCGAATGATGCTGCTTATCCATGAGACTTTTCCTCCTGATTAGCGAACAAAAACTTGCAGTCGAAGATATCACGGCGGCGGTTAGACCGCCGGCCGGCGTCGGAGGCGAAAGGGGTTACAGGGCGTTCGGAGTCGGCGCTGGCTCAGGCAACACAGAAACCATACCATTTTAGTATGATTCGTGTACAAATCTGTCTATGTTTATACAAACGAGAGCCCGCCCCGGATCGTTCCAACTCCGCTGCAACGGTGACGGGGGGATACGGAGGAACTCAGGGCTGACGGCGGGAGGAATGGATGAGGACCGACTCTTTGGCCAGACTGCCGATTTCGGCGGCCATCGCCTCGGTCAAATGCACGCGGCGGAACGTCTCGGCGTCGATCCCCTCGGTTGACCGGAAGGTCGCTTCGATAACGGCGAGATCGGTGCCGCGGACGAGGTCCTCCAGCTCGGGGCACATGCCCGTGTCGCCGGTGACCGCGACCGATTCGCCCTCGAGCGTCAGACGGTAGCCCATCGCCGGGACCGGGTCGAGCACCCCGCCGCCCTCGACACTGCCGCTGTGCTGGAGGGGGAAGCCTTCGACTGCGAGGCCGTCGATATCGATCACCTGGTGCGCGTGAAGTTCGGTCATGGTGATGTCGAACGGGATCGAATCGGGGTAGCAACGGCGGAAGTTGTGCACGGTTGCGAAGGCCTCGGTGCATCCCTCGGGGGCGTAGACGGGCAGGACCCGCTTGCGCCCGATCATGCGCATGAATCCGAGCAGGGTGTGCAGCCCGCCCATGTGATCGAAATGGCCGTGGGTGTAGAAAATCGCCGAAATGCGGCTCAAGTCGATCTCCTTGTCGAGCAGGTCGCGCAGGACACCGTCGCCGGTGTCGATGAGCACACCGGTTTCAGGTCCGGCAATCCAGACATGCTGGGCGACTCCGGCCTGTGAAAAGAGCACTTCGACCGACAGGCGCTGTCCTTGCCACGAGAATCTGCTGGTGACGCCGTTGACCATGCGCTTACCTCACTGGTATCGTTCGAATTCTGTCCCGGTAGTGATAGGGCGGTTTGGAGCGGCGGCGGTCGCGACGGTGAGTGGATCGCGACAGTCATCGCTGACGCCAATATGGTATTCCGGGGTCCGGTTTGACAAGCGGTTTCTGAGGGGCGGGCGAGGGGAGAATGGGCCGCGCCCCGTCCGCAGTGTTACGTCTCGCGGACCGTATTCTGCCGGAAACTCACCAGTTGCTCCGATCCTTCGTCCCACAACCGGTAGCGCAGCGACTTCAGGCTCTTGAACAGGGTAATCCGGGGGGCTGGTTTCAGATCGCGAATCTCACTGTGGCACCGCGGCAGGTAGTAATTCGGTACCCGCGAATTGAGGTGATGAATGTGATGGTAGCCGATATTCCCGGTGAACCAGCGTAGTACTGCCGGCAGATCGTAAAACGAGCCGCCATCGAGCGATGCCGTGAAGAACTTCCAATCCTTTCCCCGCGCCCAGTAGACGCCCTCGAACTGGTGCTGGACATAAAACAGCCAGATGCCGGCGATGGTCGAGATGTACAGGATCGGCAGCTGAATGAGCAGGAAGGCCTTGATGCCGAACAACCAGCAGCCGGCGGCGCAGCACATTGCTCCGGCGATATTGGTGAAGTAGACGCTCCAGCGCTGGCCGCGGGTCGATTTCCGCCGGACAAGACGATTGGTGATC
>CAYPYM010000282.1:0-4929 GCA_964414435.1 uncultured Ignavibacteriales bacterium
GATGTGATCGACCGACACCCGGAACAGCGACCAGATCCCCAGGGCAAGCGCGAAGATGCCGATGATGACGATCCAGTCCAGCAGGAACTCGTAGACCCATTCGGACGATTCATGCGGGACGAAATACTGGAAGAGCATGAACATGCCGAAGATGAATACGAGAACAAAGGGTAGTTGTCGTTTCATATCATCATACTCCCGCTAGTTGGTCACTTTGAACAGGTCGACGAACCAGTTCCAGTGGAGGTTATTGGCGATCAGGCCGACCAGTCCCAGCACGATCACGGCCGCTTTGAGGTAATCCTGCGCTTTCAGCGATCCGAGCAGCACCGGCTCGCGGCCGAGATAGGCCGAGGCCGCGTACAGCTCCTCGCCGATCAGGGTGTAGTCGCAGGCGACGATGAAGAACGGAATCTGAGCGATTTCGTCCGTGCCGGATATCTGAATCGAGCCGGCCAGGGCGCCGGTCTCGGCGAGAATAAGCGATTCCGCGAAGAACTTGCCCATGTAGACGTTGGTGGCCGGCCGCTCGCGGATCATGATGCCGTTGACCGCCGCCACATAGGCGAACTGCGACTGCGTCACGAAGTGGACGATGTCATCACGGTAGTCGTCGGGCCGACCGGCGTCGAGATACGACGACTTCACCACTTCCTGCGCCACCGTCATGACGATCGGGTCGTAGGTCGGAACGTTCAGCGACGTCTGGTATTCGGCGACCCGCTTGGCGACCCGGCTGAGGATCGTAAACGAGGCGATCGTGGCGACATCGGCGGCGCTGCCGAGCCCGAGCACATAGAGGATCGGCCGGCCCATTTCGGTGGCGCGCCCGATCGCGTCGTCAACCGCCTCGATCCCGGCCAGCGGCCGGACATACAGATCGGCACCTCGACGGGCCTTGCTCACGAAAGCGATCACCAGCGCCCCGAACACGAGCACGGCGACCAGCACCGGCACGCGCCCGGTGTTGAACCACTGACCCTCGGCCTGCACCGGCCCGACCACGTCGGACTCGGCCCGGACCGTCTGGCCGGTGGCGGTCGTGTCAGCGGTCAGCGCGTCCACCCGATAGTAGAGATTGGCAAAGTCCGGGACATAATCCTTGGAGAGCTTCTCTTTGCTCCCGGTGTGCTTGAACGAGGTATTGCCCGAGGGCGCCACGCCGGCGGTGTCCCAGAAGCCATTGTTGGGGTACGTCAGATACGCCTCGGGCAGCTGATCGACCAGCTTTTCGAGTGCCTTCGTGGTCGGACGGATGGCGTGTTCCAGCTCGGGCCGGCGCTCCTTCATGACCGCGATCGTGTCGGCCAGGATCGCCAGGCTGTCTTTGACCAGCGAATCGGTGTAGTCAGCCGGGTAATCGCCCTTTTCAAGTTTGGCCAGGCGGCGCTCCGCGTTGGGCAGATACTGCCCGAATGCAGCCAGCGCGTTGTTGACTCGCGTGAGGCTGTCACGCATGTCGTTGATGGTGTGCACGAGATCCGGCCGCCACCAGAGAATCTGGTACATCAGAACCGACTTGGCCCCGGCGCCGTCATCGGGCGACAGGCTCCAGGTCAGCGTGATGGCGTGGCCGTGATCGTTCGGCGAGTCGTACGCCTCGAGATTCGTCACCGGCCGGGGCACCGCGGGGGCGCTTACGGCCGTGGATTCGGGAGGCGCGGCCGTCGGCGCCTGGGCCGCGGCGGTTCCGACTCCGAGCAGTACACAACTCAGGAACAGTAGCAGTTTATGCGTCATACTCATCTCCCCTGTTACAGGAGGGAAACGTTTTATTTAGCGTATCAGGCCCAGCCAGGTGTCGAAGAGGAACGTCAGCCGCCCGACGAGCAGCGAGATTCGTCCCATCACCGTGTAGCCGAACGAGGCCCCGAAGGTGATCATGAGAACCCAGATACCGACTCTCGAGGCCACCCCGAAGGCGCCCTTGTGTTCCTTGGAAAAGAAGAAGTAGGTCAGTCCGCAGAAGACACCGACGAAGATGACCCAGTTCGCCAGCATGGACATCAGGTGCCCCGTCGCCGACAGGCTCAGGGTCGAGAAGAACTGGCCGATTCCCTGCCACGGGTGCAGGGTATTACCGAGCAGGGGTACGAACGTCGAGGACACTTGCACGATAAAATCGGAGCGGAGATATCGCACGAAATTGAGACCGGCCGTGGTGCCGACGATAAACGCCAGCGGCCAGCGCGACAGCCAGCCGCCCTTGGGCGACAGCCGCATGAGCAGCAGCAGGCCGAGGATAACCGGGATCCAGTAGGCGAAATTGAACGTCCCGGCCTGGTACGGCTCCATGAAGAAATGCGACAGCCCTTCCGACAGGCGCGGAATCAGGTTCTTCACGAGCGTCGACCAGAATCCCTGGCACATCCAGAACGCGGCCGAGACCCCCACGAAGAGGTGCTCGGCAAATTTGTAATAGGCGTTGTCCTTGTAAAGGAACGAGAAAATGGCGAGCGTCAGGAACGCCGATACCGTGATCAGGAACCCCCGTGCGATATAGTTCTGCTCCTCGCCATGCAAGGCGTTCGCTTTGAACACCCAGCTGATCGCAAACAGCACGACCACCACCGCCAGCACGATCCACGAAGACTTCTTCACGCGTGCTTCTCCTTCCGCCGGGTGCGGAAATAGGCGATGTTGCCGATCACGATAAACGACATGATGACGAGGTGCGCCAGCGTCTGCGGTCCCATCATTCGCAGGCCCGGCGTATCCATCCTGGCGAACTTCGGATGGGCGTGGATCAGTTCGGACTCATACTCGGCCGCTCCCTTCACACCGCCCAGGATACCGATAATCTGCTGGGGATAGTACGGGTACATCTGCGGCGCGACCACGGCCGCGACCCCCACCCCGACCGGGACCTTGTCCGGGTCGCCGACAAACAGCACCCACTCTTTCGGGCCGGGCTTGCCGCCGCCGAGCGCGACAACCATGTCGAGATCCTTGCACGACTCGATATCCCTGAACAGCACGGTGCTGTCGAGCGGCACACCGTTGACATCGGTCGGGAACATCCGCCGGAAATCGGAGGCGATCACGTTGAGCACCCCCTCGTTGCCCGCCTTATAGCCGAGATTCACGTAGTCGATGCCGTCGATCTTGTCGGGAAACTCGGGGAAAATCACCCTGTTCAGGGTCGTGGTCATGAGCGACTGGCCGGTCGCCCAGAGCGACATGAAGATGACGTGGAGGTTCTTGTCGAGAGCGTGCCGCGTAATGGCGTTGGCCATCGGCTGCACCTCCGGCGCCATGGCCGGATCAAAATCGAACGAAATCAGGACGGTCGAGCCGGCGGGCATGCTCTCGATACGGTCAAACAGATGCTTGACCACCGGGCTCGCCTTTTCCTGGAAGGTGATCGGGAACACGATCGGCGCCGCCACCGCCACCGCGATGAAGAGGAAGATAATCCGTCGTTCGACTTCACGCCCCTTGATCGAGCGGATGAACAGCCAGAGCAGGCCGCCGAAAATCACCAGCAGGGAGATGATGACGCCGAGATGGTGCATCAGCGGTCCTCCCCGAGATACGTACGTTCAACGCCGAGAATCAGCCGGAGCGACATGGAAATGACGCCCAGTCCGATTCCGATGATGATCGCCCGCTGGCCGGCCAGGTTAGGCGAGTTCATGATCCAGATGGCGAGATTGGGGATCTGCAGGATCGACCAGGAATCGGGTATCCAGCCGGTGACCATCGTTCCGAACGGCGTCCGGCCGAGCAGGATGATGAAAGCTGCGATCAGCAGCAGGGTCGCCTCGCGGTTCTTGGCGCGGAAGGCGCGGTACGACGCCGACGCCACAAAAAACGCGAGCAGCGAATACATGGTCGATTGCAGGGGATTAATGACATAGTCGAACATCGTCTTGAACCACGAGCCCTCGACATCGACCGGCGCCGATATGTCTCCGGGATTGCCGAGTTTAAACAGGCCGATTATCAGCATGACGAGGAAGGCCGCGATCGTTACGATCGAGAATTGCCAGTCGTGTTTGCGGCGGGTCAGCTTGTTGATGTGCACTCGAAGCAGGTTGCCGCCGCCGAGGAAAAAGGCGAACACCGCGATGATATCGAAATAGAGCGTGAACGTCCGGTCGAGATCGGCCATCGGCGGCAGAAAGACCGAGACGATCAGCACGGTGCCGACCAGAAGCGTGATTGTAAGCGGTACCTGTCTTCTCATGGGTATCAGTTATTCGAAAATACTCCCGACAGGAAGTGGTACACGTCCTGCGCGACACCCCAGTGCCACGCCGACGCGGCGGTCGCGGCAAGGACGCCGATTATGATGATCACCATCGCGATCGCCTTGCCGACGTCCTGCCCCTTCAGCGATCCAAGCTGGCGCGGTTCACCCGACAGATAGGCCGAGGCCGCGAACAGCTCTTCGCCGATCAGGGTGAAATCGCAGGCGGCGATGAAAAACGGAAGCTGGGCCGGGCGGGCGGTACCGGCGATCTGAATCGCACCGACCGAGTTGCCCGTTTCGGCCAGGATCAGCGACTCGGCGAAAAAGGCGCCGAGCAGGAATATCGTCGCGGGCCGCTCGCGCACCATGATACCGTCGACCGCGGCCACATAACCGAACTGTTCGTCGGTGACGTACTGCACCATGTCGTCGTTGTATGCATCGGGACGGCCGGCGGTCTGATACGACGCTTTGATCGTCTCGCGGCCGGCGGTCATGACCAGCGAACGCGACACCGGCATGTATATCTTGGAGTCGTAATCGGCGATCGTGCGCGAGACGCGGCCGAGAATGGTCAGCGCCGCGAGCGTCTGCACGTCATCCATATCGTTGATGCCGGGGATAAACAGGACGGGTCGGCCCATCTCGGTGGCGCGGCCGACGGCGTCGTCGATCGCCTCCAGACCGGCGATCTTGCGGATATAGAGTTCTTTCCCACGTTTGGCCAGCTCGAC
>CAYPYM010000283.1:0-4925 GCA_964414435.1 uncultured Ignavibacteriales bacterium
CTATCCCGACGCGGTCGATGCCCGCAAGGATGTCATCATGGCGACGGGCCGCAGCGACTACCCCAACCAGGTCAACAACGTGCTCGGTTTCCCGTTTATTTTCCGCGGTGCGCTCGATGTCGCCGCCACGGCGATCAACGAAGAGATGAAGAAGGCGGCCGTGAACGCGCTGGCCACACTGGCGAGGCAGAATGTGCCGGAGTCGGTCGCCAAGGCCTACGGGGTCGATCACTTCGCGTTTGGTCGGGAATACCTCATTCCCAAGCCGTTTGATTCGCGCATTCTCGTCTGGGAAGCGTCGGCCGTGGCGGCTGCCGCGATCGAGACCGGCGTCGCCCAGAAGCCGATCGATATCGAAGAATACAAGCACCAACTCGCCGACCGCATCGGCCAGGGCCGCAAGGTCATGACCTTCGTCAGCGAAAAAGCCAAGCGCAATCCGAAGAAGATCGTCTTCCCCGAGGGCGTCTCGCAGCGCATTCTGCGGGCGGCCCAGCTGATCAAGGAAGACGGCATCGCCACCCCGATCGTACTGGGTACGCCCGATGTCATCAAGGATGTCGCCCGCGAGCACGAAATCAATCTCGACGGTATCGAGATCATCGATCCGGTCACTTCGGACAAGCGCGGCGTCTATGCCGAGAAGTACTTCGAGAAACGCGCCCGTCGCGGCGTGACCGAGGACAAGGCGCTGTGGGTCATGCGCGACCGCACCTACTACGGCATCATGATGCTCGAGATGGGCGATGCCGACGCAGTGCTCTCGGGCGTGCTGTCCGACTACCCGACCACGGTCCGCCCGGCGCTGGAGATTATCGATCTCGCTCCCGGCGTGACGCGTGTCTCCGGCCTGTTCGCCATGCTTCAGAAGGATCGGGTGTATATGTTCGCCGACACGACCGTGAACATCAATCCGAGCGCCGAGGAACTGGCCGAGATCGCGCTGCTGTCGGCCGATGTCGCCCGCCGGTTCAATATCGAGCCGCGGGTTGCGATGCTCTCGTTCTCGAACTTCGGGTCGGCCAAATACCCCGAGTCGGAGAAGATGGCGCGGGCGACCGCGATCCTCAAGCAGAAGGCGCCCGACCTGGTGGTCGAGGGCGAGATTCAGGCCGATACGGCCATGATGCCCGACCTGATCAAGAAGGTGTACCCCTTCTCGAAGCTCCAGGAAGCGGCCAACGTGTTTATTTTCCCGGACCTCAATTCGGGGAATATCGCCTACAAGCTGATGCAGCGGATGGGCGGTCTGGACGCGATCGGACCGATCCTCATGGGTCTGGCCAAGCCGGTCCACGTCCTGCACCGCACGCTCGATGTCAACGAGATCGTCGATATGGCGGCGATCGCGGTGGTCGACGCCCAGAGCTGAGGCGAAAAGCGACATTTGACAATGCGGCCGGGGTGGATACTCCGGCCGTTTTTATTCGGCCGGGCGCCAAAAACGGTCCCGCCGGGTCCAGCCGGCCACTTTTTTATTGCCCGGAACGCGCTAAGGCAGTAAACTATTTGGCGTTACCGTTCGATAACCTGTACAACGGGTTAAAGCACGGATGCGAACGGTCTTTGTGTAAAAAGGATGTACTGTGGGATTTTTCGACCTGCTCTCGAATGACATCGGCATCGATCTCGGCACGGCCAACACGCTCGTGTATGTACGCAACCAGGGAATCGTGCTGAACGAACCATCGGTCGTCGCGATCGAAAAATCGACCGGCAAGGTGCTCGCGATCGGCTCGGCCGCCAAGGAAATGACCGGCCGCACCCCGGGCAGTATCGCCGCGATTCGCCCCCTCAAAGACGGCGTCATCGCCGATTTTGAAATCTCCGAAAAGCTCATCTCCGACTTTATCCGCCGCGTGGTCAAGCACAAGTACCTGATGAAACCGCGCGTCGTCATCTGCGTCCCGTCGGGCATCACCGAGGTCGAAAAACGCGCCGTGCGCGACTCGGCCGAAAACGCCGGCGCCCGCGAGGTCTACCTGCTCCAGGAGCCGATGGCCGCCGCGATCGGCGTGGGCCTCCCGGTCGAGCAGCCCTCCGGCTCGATGGTGATCGATATCGGCGGCGGCACCTCCGAGATCGCCGTGATCGCCCTCAACGGGATCGTCAACGACACCTCGATCCGTGTCGCCGGCGATGAACTCAACGACGCCATCATGCAGTACCTGAAAAAGAACTACAACCTCGCGATCGGTGAGCTGACCGCCGAGGATATCAAGATCAAGATCGGCTCGGCGTTCCCCTTGGAAAAAGAGATCTCGATGGAGATCAAGGGTCGCGACCTGGTCGCCGGTGTGCCGAAAAATCTCAACCTTTCGTCGGTGCAGGTCCGCGAGGCGCTCTCCGAGACGATCGACATCATTGTCGAGGCGGTCCGTCAGGCGCTCGAACGGACGCCGCCGGAACTGGCTTCCGATATTCTCGAGCGCGGCATTATCCTGACCGGCGGCGGCGCGTTGCTGCGCGGGCTGGATAAGCGGCTCCGTCAGGAGACCAATCTGCCGGTCAATGTCGCCGAGGATCCGCTCACCTGCGTGGTGCGGGGGACGGGGAAGGTGCTGGAGAATTTCAACAATTACACCAAGGTCCTGGAGCGGAGCCGCAAGGACTAAGGCGTTACACTATAGCAGATTACAGGCCGGACCAGTGTCCGGCCTTTTTTGTCGACAGAGTTCTTCCACCCGGGCTGCACAGGACTATTCTATTCGCTCTTACCGCCAATCTATGTGGAAAAACTTGTCGATTTTCCACCCCGGCAGTATCTTGGTAAAGAGTGGCTTCCCCGATATCAGAGAGGTGGAGGAGATTTTGTTCGTGCGAGTCAGCTTTCTCACATTCTTAGCGCTTGCGATCATGTTGCCGGTCGTCGGCTTCTGCGCCGACACCGATGGCGATGGCATCGACGACTCGCTCGACAACTGCCCCTACGCCATCAACCCCGACCAGGCCGATGCCGACAGTGACGGCATCGGGGATCAATGTGATATCGAAACTTGTGGAGACATAAACGGCGACGGCGAGCGAGGCAGCACCGACATCTTTTATTTCGAAAACTGGCTTTTCCACGACGGCCCGCCTCCAGTCGATATGTTGAAAGCGAACATCGCTGGTTGTGACGGCGTGAATTTGTTCGACTTCATGGGGCTGATATCCTCGATCTGGCCGAAGACGCAGCTTCTGAATTGCGGCTATCAGATCCCATGTGCTCCCTCTGTCGTCGACACACGAGTTTCCGTTGATCATGTGGATGGCCAACTCGGGCCGGATACGGTTCAGTCCGATCGGCCGCTCACATTTCATTTGCGGCTGTATAACGGCTATTCCCAGGACTTTTTTGGCATCAGCAACGGATTCCAAATCTACTCTCCAACCGGGGCGACCTGGACTACGGCAAACATCGAGCCCACTTTGAGCCAGTTTTCGACCTATTTTGACAAGAGCGGTACCAGATCGTTTGGAGTAAGCGGAGAGGGTGCTGACACCCTCGGCTTCTACGCCTGGAGAGCTGTAGACTATGGATTACCCGCCGGCTTTGACACTGTGAGCCACTCTATCACGATCGGGCCGATCGATCGGAGTTTCTCAGGTGGCACCATCTGTATTGACTCAAGCTGGTATCCACCGGCAAACGAGTGGATATGGTCGCAATGTCACTGGTACGGTGATGTTCACTTCACTTACCCTGCCTGGGACGGCCCGTACTGCTACACGATCTACTACTGCTGTGACCTGCGGGGCGATGTCGATCGAAGCGGAGCAATCAATGTCGCCGACCTGACCATGTATGTCGCCTATATCTTCCAGGGTGGTGCCGCGCCTGTCTGCGCTGACCAGGCCGATGTCGACGCCAGCGGTGGGCACAATGTGGCGGATCTGACCTATCTGGTTGCTTACATCTTCAAGGGCGGCGAGCCGCCGCCGCCGTGCGAGTCTGCGAGTGGCGGTTGAGTTGCCCTCGCAGATTCCTGTCAATCCCCATAAGTCATTAACAATGAATATCTTGCCTCGCAGGGCGGGTATTTCCGTCCCATCCTCCCTACCATCCAACCGGTTTTCTGACACGAGCTTACCCCGCCATTAATCTTTTGCTGGCGAAGCCGGTCTTATAAGCGGAAATTGAAAACATGACGCGGACAGACAGGGAGATAATCGACCGCCTGGTTTCCCGGGCACAGGCCGGCGACCGGGCGGCATTCTCACAACTGGTACGATTGACGATGAACGATATAGTAGCCCTGACATACCGAATGACCGGCGACCGCGACGTCGCCCACGACCTGGCCCAGGAGACCTTCGTCTCGGCCTGGGAGAAGCTCGACGGCTTCCGGGGCGACGCGAAATTCGAAAACTGGCTCTACCGGATAGCGTCGAACAAGGCGCTCAACCATATCGCCAGTGTCTCATCGCACCGCACCGACTCCCTCGACCGCGACAGCGCTATCGACCCGGCGGCCTCGACCAATGCTTCGCCCGATGTGCAGCTCGAACGCGAGCAACTCCGCGAGGGCGTGCTGGAGTTCATGCAAACGCTGCCGCCGCAGCAACGGACCGTGTTCGACCTCCGCTTCTACCGCCAGCTCTCGTTCGACGAAATTGCGAAGACGACCGGGAAAGCGGTCGGGACGGTCAAAACGCATTACCGTGAGGCGGTCGCCAAGCTTCGGATCTACGCGACCGAGAAAGGATGGGCCTCGTGACCTGCCGGGATTACCAGGACGAACTGTACGAGTGGTTCGGCCAGTCCAATCTGCCGGATCACCTGCGCGACCATCTGGAGCACTGCGAAGAGTGCCGGGCGATCCATACTGCCCTGACTTCGGCCGGCGCCCACCTGGGCGACAACGAGCTGTTTGCGATGGAGCAGGTCGAGGGCGACCACTTCCTGTATGACCTCAACCACCGCCTCGACCGTCTCGAAGAGT
>CAYPYM010000284.1:0-4918 GCA_964414435.1 uncultured Ignavibacteriales bacterium
TGCGATCTGCTGCGCATGCACCAGATCTTCGACGACGCGCGCTGGCAATGGCCGGAGCATGAGCCGCTGTTCGTCCCCCACCACAACGGACGCTTCGAACTGGGATATATCCTGACCCGCAAATAGCTCGTTCTGCAGATTGGTTGACGTGCCAAACGGGATGAATCTGGGCACTGGCTAGAGGTCATTGCAGTAGCTTGAACTTCCGCTTGCGGCCAGAAATGGTATTAAGCTGTTTGTCCGGGGTATAAGCAGACTGTGTTTCTGCCCTTATGTTTGGCGAGATAAAGCGCATTGTCCACATGGTCGATCATCTCCTTAGCATCGGCTGCGTCGAGAGGACAACAGGCAATGCCAATGCTTACGGTCACGCTAATTTCCCTGCCATCTGGCAAAACGAAAGAAGAGCCCGCAATAGCATTGCGAATACGTTCACCATGGAGCTTGGCACTACTCCAATCAGATTCTGGGGTTATGATTACAAATTCCTCGCCGCCGAAGCGCGCCACTATATCTACATTTCGAGTCTGCTCACGTAATACAGTGGCAATTTTTTTGAGCACAGTGTCACCAGATGGATGTCCATAGATATCATTAATTTCTTTGAAATGATCAATGTCTAGCATCAACAGGCAAAAAGATAAGGAGTAGCGCTGTGAGCGTTGAATTTCAGCTGTCAGGCGCTCATCGAACATGCGCCGATTTAACAATCCGGTCAGCGCATCTGTGTTTGCTATGTCCACTGTCTTCAAGTGCAAACGAGCATTTTCCAGTACTCCTGCTGCAAGGTGGGAGAATGTGGTCAACAGGCTGATTTCTTCCGAAGAGAACGTATCGCGATCATTTCGGTAAAGGTATAACAGGCCCAAGTGGTGCGACTTGTTGATAAGCGGTAAACAGATAAAGCCAACGATGCCTTCTTCATGCGCCAGCGCGCTGAGTTTATGGCTAGTTTCAGTGCGATCGTTGCTAACTACGTATAAGCCAGTGGTGAACGCCTCGAATGCCATGCCACCGGACCGGAAGGCCATGTTCTTCACGAAATGATCAGAGAGGCCTTGCGTAAACCACTCGACAAAGCTTTTCGAGTCCTCGTTATAGAAAGTGATACATGCAGCCTTTGATCCAGTTAGCTCAATTCCATGATGCATGATCTCTTCCATGACCTCTTGGAGCCCCAGCGACGAAGTAATGGCTATGGCAACTAGATTAAGAGCTTCGAGCTGGTCGGATTTGCCGAGGGTTTCCTGCCGTTCAGCGTGAATATAGGTGTCGATGGCAATACCCATATCCAGGCTGATAATTTTCAACAAGGCAAGGGTTGTCTCTAAAGTCTTTTGTTCATCATCTTCTTGAAGGCGCCAGATTATAGGAAGTAAGAGTGAGATGTATTTGTTGTAAGCTCCCAAATACCACCTTGGTTCTAATCCTGCATGCTGATGCGCGACCCCGACGCGAATGCGGTTCTGGATGTATTTCTCATCGAAGTCACCAGCCAACAATTGATTGAAATATGCTATCTGAGTTTCCTTCAGCCTGTTAAGCGTTTCATCATTCGGAATAAATCTCCGTAGCTCTTCAAACGCGAGCAGATGCCGATAGATATCTTCGATGATAGATGTGGATCGATCTTTAATCTGGTTGTGTAATTCTTTGAGTTGAGCAACGTCTTTCTCGGTAAGTTCAAGAAATTCTTTACGTCGCGATATCTCCAGAAGGTTGATATCCAAATTGTTCGGTACAAGAGCAGGTGGTGTTGAAACGGGACGGTTTTTCATGATAAATACCATGCCATTTAATAGAAAATTCAGCAGAAGTCTACTAACTGAACTGAATCGCCAGCAATATTATAGATGCATTTGAACGTCCACTTGTGGCCGAAACCAGCCCCCGATACTTATGGCATCTGGCTGATGGTGCCCCAAACGTAAGGACACTTATTGCGCGATGGGCGCCTTTAGCGCTTGCGCTCGCCCGCCCAGAACGCGGTGTGCACCTCGCCGATATACTCGACCTCGGGTGGCGGCAGGCCGGCGGCGGCAAGGGCGTCGCGCAGCGCGTCGCCGTTGGCGAAGGTGTCGAACTCCTCCCTAGATGGACAGGTATCGTAGATCGCTATGCCCTGGTCATTGTGCGTGCACACATGCAGCTCCAGATCCTCCATGGGCATGGTCGCCATCAGGCGGTCGTAGGCAGCCAACAGCTCATCCGCCTGGCCTTTGAAACGATAGACACCGAGAAACATATCCCCTCCTGATCACCTTGGGCGGGCCAATCGCGCGGAGGCCTGCGCATGCAAGCCCCTTCGCCCGTGGCAATATTGCCTCGGTTATGGCCCGGCATCAAACCGTTGTCCTCGGCGCCCCTACGTAACGTCGGCCTCCGAGGGCGCGGATAGCCCCCTGTTGCCATCCGCGCCCGCAGGGCTGCGACAGATCAGCGGTCAGGCCTTATGGCCATGCCCTTCCTGGTCGAAATGGGCGGAGATTTTAAGCTGGCTGAACATCGCCGACCACAGGGAGAACAAGAAGAGCACCGCGCCGGTGTTCATAAAAACCAGCCTGAGGGTGTAATCATCGTAAACGCCCAATGCGAAGGACGAGAAGAACAGCCAGACACCGATGATCAAGTTGAGCCAGTCTTCCCATACCTTCTTCGTGGCCAGCCCGTACAGGGACAGCCCCATGACGACAATGCCGAACGCATAGCTGTTCCACGCGGCCGAAATGTGGGTATGGGTAAAGCCATAGACAAACGGGGTGATAAATAGCCAAGCCCCGATCACCAGCGTGACCACCAGAGTGAACTTGTCTTGCCAATGTTGTTTCGTTTCCATGACATACCTCCTTCCTTGGAAGTGATTTGATGTCTGGCCCACGAAATCGCCTTGTTTTATATGTACCGACTGCCGTTCGCCACAAGGCGGTGAGCCAGATATCAACAGAGGTGCCTTCAAGCACCTCCCTTGGCGAATTTTATAACTATCATGTTTATGTGATAGTGGACGATATTGCGAACCCGGGGGGGAAGAATTACCCTGATTTTTTTCTGGCTTTAGCCTGCCGATGGTCTATGTCCGCAGAGACCAGCGTCACATTTTTCCCGGACAGTTTTCCTTTACAAGTCCAGTTGACTATATTGGAAACCATATTCCCGCTGGAGGGAAAGCCGTGCGTGAGACCGTAACATCGCTAATCATGGCCCGCGGATGCCGCTGGCAGACCGAAGCATGACCGTCGTTCACCTGAACCCGCATGCTGCGGTCGGGGTTGCCACCGCCAGAGGCCCGCACGTCTGGGCCGTGGCCAGCGGCAAGGGCGGCGTCGGCAAGAGCCTCATTTCCTCCAGTCTGGGGCTGGCGCTTTCCCGGCTGGGCAAACGGGTGGTGCTGGTCGACCTCGATCTCGGCGGAGCCAACCTGCACACCTGCCTGGGCGTGGCGGATCCCAAACTGACGCTGTCCGATTTCATCAGCAGTGGTCAGCAACAGATCAATGACTTCATCCAGTCGGTACCGGAGACAAAACTGGGTCTGATCAGCGGCGCAGACGATGGCCTGGAAATTGCCAATCTAAAGCATTTCCAGAAACAGAAAATTCTCCGCAACCTGGCACATATCGATGCCGATTACGTGATCCTCGATCTGGGGGCCGGCACCAGCTTCAACACCCTGGACTTCTTCCTCCGGGCCGAGCGCGGCATCGTTACTGTCGTTCCCGATCCGACATCTATCGAGAACACCTACCGCTTCCTCAAATGCGTGCTGACCCGCCGCCTGCGCGAGGCGCCCGAACAGACCAGAAAATTGGTAACCAGGGTGCTGAGCATGCGCCGCGATGAACAGCAGAAAATCCGCACCCTGGCCGCCCTGATGACCGCCTTGCAGCAATTGCATCCGGATCACGCCCGGCGGCTGCAGGACGTGTTCGACCGGCAAAAGCTGCATGTGATCGTCAATCAGGTGATCGAGCCAACAGACACGGAACTGGGATCATCGATGGTCATGGTGTGCGGCAAATACTTCGGCCAGAAACTGGATTATCTCGGCTATTTGAATCATGACCGGCACATCATAGCCGCCACACGCCAGCGCCGCCCATTGATGACGGCCTACCCCCAATCGCGTTGCGCCATCCATCTGGAGCAAATGGCGGCCGCCCTGCTCGATCAAGATCAGCGGATCTGACGCACCGGCCATGGGCGGAAAAATGACCACGAATTATTACGAGCTGCTGGAAATCCGGCCCGATGCCTCGAACCTGGACATCATCAACGCCTATCGCCGGGCCATGTTGGCCTACCGGAACGATTCGCTGGCAACTTATTCGCTGTATGACGATGGAGAAGCGGATCGAATCCGCACCGAGATCGAACAGGCCTACCAGATTCTGTCCAATCCCGAAAAGCGTCTGGCCTACGACGCCGAGCTGGCCAGCACTCCCTCATACCGTCAACCGGAAAAACCGGGGCACATTGCTCGGGCAGAGGCGCAAAGCAATGTCGTGGACCTGGCGGACCGGGGTCTGTTGTCCTCCGGCATCCGCCACCGCATCGCCGAGGCCACGGTCTTCTCCGGCGCCCTGCTCAAGGAAATCCGGGAATCCAGGGGTGTGGAGCTGGCCGCCATCGCCGAACGCACCAAGATCTCCAGGAGTTTTCTGCAGGCCATCGAGGCGGAGGATCAGCGCCATCTGCCCGCGCCGACCTACCTGAAGGGCTATCTGAAGCAGTATGCCGCTGAAATCGGCCTGGACCCCGAACGGGTAAGCAGCCATTACCCACCCCTGCAGACGGAAGGTTCCGAACCCAACTGACATCGGCACTGGTCGGAGCCGGACACGGCCCCTTATTCGGCGAGGCGGACGATCGCCGGCTCCACATCTTCCAGAAACGGACGCGCATGCCTTCCCATATACCG
>CAYPYM010000285.1:0-4909 GCA_964414435.1 uncultured Ignavibacteriales bacterium
TCGTCCAGCGCCAGGTTCGCCTGCTGCGGCCCCTGCGGCCAGAGCCCAATGATGATCACCTTCAGGTCGTGGGAGAGACAGTAGCGCAGGAACGTCACCGCCATCGGCTGCAGCTCCGGCGCCGAGGGCGGGTCGTAGTCGAACGACACCAGCACCTTCGAACCGGGCGGCAGCGACTGCATTTCGTGGTAAAGCTGCTCCACCTCGGGCGAGATGTTCATCTTCTGCGTGATGGACATGAAGAACGGCAGCACCACCGCGATCGCGACGAACAGGAACACGACTCGTCGATCGACGAGGTGTCCCTGGAGCGTACGGATGAGGATGTAGATGAGGCCGAGCGCCATCAGGATCATAACGAACACCGACACCAGCGGCGAGAACGACAGTCCCTTGTAGTGGTACACCTCCTTGGCGATGTAAGCGATCAGCGCCAGGATGAAGATGCCCGCGACGACCAGGATTTCTTTGACACGGGTCGACATGATTATTCACCCCCCAGATGCGAGCGTTCAATTCCGAGAATGATGCGCAACGAGGTCGACACCAGGCCGAGCGCGATACCGATCATGATCGCGCGCTGCCCGGCCGCCTGAGGGAAGTTCATCACCCACGTGGCCAGATCCGACAGCCGGTAGTGGACCGGCATGAATCCCGAGATGAGGTCGCCGACCGGAACCCGGCCGAGCATCACGAAAAACGCCGCGAGCAGCAGGAGGGTCGCCTCGAAGTTGCGGGCGCGGAACGCGCGGTACGAGGCCGACGCCACGAAGAACGCGAGAATCGCGAACATCGTCGCCGACAGCGGCGTGTAGACGTTGACGTAGAGCCAGTCGAACGGCGTGCCGGGGTCTCGGAAGTTTTCACCGCCGACGAAACCGATGATCGTGATGACGAGGAACGACAGCACGATCACGACCGAGTAGCCCCAGTCCGATTTGCGGCGGAAAATCTTCTGGAACGATATCTTCATCAGGTTCAGCGCACCCAGCCAGATCGCAAAGGCGGCGACAATCGAGAACCAGTCCGAGAACCAGTTGCTCATGTTGTTGAAGGGCGGGTGCGGGATGAAGTACTGGAGGACGAAGACGATCCCGACGATGCCGGTTATCAATAATGGTATTTCTCTGCGCATAATTACGGACCCTTCACGCTAAAGAGCTTGGAAAGCTCGAAGATGCCGAACGTCTCGAGCAGCACCCCGACCAGAATCGCGATCAGGATCACCGCCTTGCCGATATCCTGACCCTTGAGCGATCCGAGCAGTTTCGGCTCCTTGGCGAGATAGGCCGACGCGGCGAAGAGCTCCTCCCCGATCAGCGTGTAGTCGCAGGACGCCACGAAGAACGGGAGCTGCGAGGGCATCGCCGTGCCGGCGATCTGAATGGCGCCGATCGAGTTACCCGTCTCGGCCAGAATCAGCGATTCGGCGTAAAACGCTCCCATGTAGAAGATGGTCGCCGGCTTCTCGCGCACCACCATCCCGTCAATGCCGGCCGCGTAGCCGAACTGATCGTCGGTCAGGTAGTGGACCTGGTCCTCCTGGAACGAGTCCGGACGACCGGCCTTGGAATAGGCTTCCTTGACGATTTCCTTGGCGGTGATCATCACCAGTGAACGCGACACCGGCACTTCGAGCCAGGTCTCATACTGGGCCGCCATCTCGGCTACCCGGCCGAGAATCGTAACCCCGGCGATCGTCTGGACATTGTCCATGTCCTGCGTACCGGGAATGTAGAAGATCTTCTTGCCCATCTCGGTGGCCCGCCCGACCGCTTCATCGACCGCCTCCAGCCCGGCAATCCTGCGAATGAAGAGGTTCTTGCCCGCTTTGGCCTGATGGATGTAGTAGAGGATGAAGCCGCAGAGGATTATGACGCCGACAAAGACGTTGATGCGGTCCCAGTTGAACCACTGCGCCGAGGACTGCACCGGTCCGGCGACGACCGATTCTGACTCAACCAGTTGCAACGGTTGTCCCGGAATCGAAATCTTCTTGGCCGCGAACACCTTATAGAAATACTTGAGCGAATCCTCGGTGTTGCCGTCCTGGATTTCGTCCTTTCCGGCGGAAGCGTCGCCGACTTCTTTCCAGGCACCCGGCGTGCCGTTTTCATCAATGGCCCGCTGAACGAGATACCGGTCGACCTTGCCGCCCTCGTGATCATCGGGCGACAGCGTCCACTTGATTGTCACCGATCCGCCGGCATCATTGGGAGTATCTTTCACCGTCACGTCGGTCGGCGGGCGCGGGGTCAAGGCTTCACGGACGCTGTCCGGAATGGCCGGGGCCGCCGCCTCGACGGTATCGGTCGCGGGGGCGCTCGCCTCCTGGGCGAGGGCCGGGGCGCCTAAACCAATGATACTGATGGCAAGGATCGGTAACAGAGAGCACAGCAGACGGATGGGACTGGGTAAAAGCTGGTGGCGTTGCAAACTGCTCTCCCTCTCTGAATGGTATGCGGATCCGTCATCTTTAACTAGAGAGTGACGGATTCGACGGCAGTACTGTCCAAAACTATCTGATTTCGTCGCCTTATTTCCGGGGCGGCGCACGCCTGCCGTGAGAATAAGACCGAATCTATCCCCGCCCTCGGGGCAAGTCAAGTGAAAATTGGATCGTGAGATACGGCGCAAAATGCGCCGGCGCGGCCGATCGGCCCGGGCAGCGCACCGAGGGCTTTCCGGCCGCCGCCCGAACCCGCCGGTTGGGACGAAAATCACTATTTACATTGCCCACAGGCGGTATTATACTTACGCCCTTGGCGGTTCCCGGACGGGCGGACGGTGGTCCCCCGGTCCATGATCGGGCGCCGTAACCTTGTGATATGAAAAAAGAATCGTATTAAGCGACAGGTTTTTTACATGGCGAAATTTGAGAATCCCGACGACATCAAAGTAATTGTAGCGACCGACTGCGGCTCGACCACGACCAAAGCGATCCTGATCGAGTACCAGGACGGCGAATACCGCCTTACGACCCGCGGCGAGGCCCCGACCACGGTCGAGGCGCCGTTCGAAGACGTCACCATGGGCGTCCTCAACGCGGTGGCCGAGGTCGAGGAGCTCTCCGGGCGGAAACTGCTCGACGACGAGGGCCGCTTCATTACGCCGTCCCATGGCGAGACCGGCACCGATGTCTACATCTCGACTTCCTCGGCCGGCGGCGGCCTCCAGATGATGGTGGCCGGCGTGGTGCGCTCCATGACCGCGGAATCGGCCGAGCGCGCCGCTCTCGGCGCCGGCGCGATCGTCATGGACGTGATCGCGTCGAACGACAAGCGTCTCCCCCACCAGCAGATCGAGCGTATCCGGCATCTCCGCCCCGATATGATCCTCCTCTCGGGCGGGATCGACGGCGGCACGACGACCCACGTGGTGGAACTGGCCGAGTTGATCTCGGCGGCCGATCCCCGTCCCCGTCTCGGCTCCAGCTACAAACACCCGGTAATCTACGCCGGCAACCAGGACGCCCGGGGTGCGATCGAAGATACCCTGGCCAAGGAAGTCGATCTCAAGACGGTCGATAACCTCCGCCCGGTGCTCGAGCGTGAAAATCTCGGCCCGGCCCGCGAGGAAATCCACGAACTGTTCATGGAACACGTGATGGCGCAGGCTCCCGGATATAAAAAGCTCATGTCGTGGACCGACGCTCCGATCATGCCGACCCCCGGTGCGGTCGGCCTCATTATCAAGACGATCGCCGACCAGTACAATATCGAGGCGGTCGGGGTCGACATCGGCGGCGCCACCACCGACGTTTTTTCGGTTTTCCGCCCCGGCGGCGCCGAAGGCGTTTTCAACCGCACCGTCTCGGCCAACCTCGGCATGTCGTATTCGATTTCGAACGTGTTCGCCGAGGCGACGCTGCCGATGGTGATGCGCTGGGTGCCGTTCAAGATGGACGAGCGCGACCTGCGCAACCGCGTCAAAAACAAAATGATCCGCCCGACCACGATCCCGCAGTCGATGGAAGAGCTGATTTTCGAACAGGCGATCGCCAAGGAAGCCCTTCGCCTCGCCTTCATCCAGCACAAGAACTTCGCCACCGTGCTCAAGGGTGTCCAGCAGCAGCGGACGATCGCCGACGCCTTCGAGCAGTCGGCCTCCGGCAAAACGATCGTCAACATGATGACGCTCGACATGCTGATCGGCTCCGGCGGTGTGCTTTCGCACGCCCCGCGGCGGCAGCAGTCGGCCCTGATGCTGATCGACGCTTTCATGCCCGAGGGTGTCACCCGGCTCGCGGTCGACTCGATCTTCATGATGCCGCAGCTCGGGGTGCTCACCGAGGTGCAGCCGAAAGCGGCCACCGAAGTGTTCGAAAAGGACTGCCTGATCCATCTCGGCACCTGCATCGCGCCGGTCGGCACGAGCAAGAAGGGCGGTCCGGTGATGAAATACACGATCGAGCTGCCGACCGGTACGGTTTCCGGCACGCTTGATTTCCTTGAAATGAAGAAATTCGAACTGGGTATCGATGAATCCGGTCTGCCGCACAAGGTCAAGGCGGTGTTCGAACCCGAGCGCGGCTACGACGCCGGCGCGGGCAAGGGCAACAAGCTCGAGACCGAGCTGCACGGCGGCGTGGTCGGGATCATTCTCGACGGCCGCGGCCGTCCCTTCGATCTCTCCACTCTCAGCGAGGAAGAGCGGGTATCGCACCTGAAGAAGTGGATGACCGAGCTGAACATCTACCCGGCTGAAAGGCTGTAGTCCCGTGAAGACGTCGCGTTTTCCGAGCCTTGCCGCCGTGGCCCTGCTGGTCCTCGGCACCGCGCTGGTCGCAGTCGCCGCGAACACCTTTGTCGATCTGAAGGGCGACTTCTATTTCAACTACCCCGATGACTGGGGGCAGGTCGATCACCGCATCGTCCAGGGATACCTTGGCGTCGGAGAGATCGCCGGG
>CAYPYM010000286.1:0-4891 GCA_964414435.1 uncultured Ignavibacteriales bacterium
CGAAAAAGCCTTCGCCCAGGCCGCCCGGGGAGAGGACGTCGTCGTGGCGGCCTACACCCACTCGTTCGACGACCTCGGCCAGTTTTGTCGGGTGGTCCGAAGCAGTCTGCACAATGCGAGTTCGATGTATCGCGGTATACCCTACGTCTACGCCAACGCCCTCGAGGCAGCTCAAGCAGAGCAGCACCTCGACGATACAACCGCGCCGACCGTGCAGGTTGATCGGCACGGTGAACGCTTCACAGTGACTGCGAACGAACTACTATTCGCTCCTCCGTTTGGTGCGATACGCACCGCGGACGGCCGCTATCGGCGGGTTCGACCGGTTGCCGCCAAGCCGGAGACGGGTGCCGCCGGCTATCGGTGGACTTTCGATTTGCGTGGGTTTGCTTACGAGGTTTTCGCGGCGGGCGGCTGCGACCCGGCCGGCAACCCATTCGTAACCGATCGGTACGGCCGCGGACCGCTCCATTCGTCTCACGACGACACGGAAACGGGCGGCAACTATTAGCGGCTGCCGTCCGTCATATGTCGTTTGTCCGCAGCGAGTCTACTTCTGCAGTTCCGCCAGTTTCTCGGCCACTTTCTCGGCGTGGCCCTTCGCTTTGACCGCCCGCCAGGTGTGAGCGACCTTGCCCTTCGGATCAATCAGGAATGTCGACCGGATCACGCCGACCACTTCCTTGCCGTACATTTTCTTGGTTCCGTACGCGCCGTAGGTCTGCATGACTTTCTTCTCCGGGTCGGAAAGAAGGGTCACCTTGAGCTTATACTTGTCGGCGAATTTCCGGTGACTGGCGACCGAATCGGCGGAAATGCCCAGCACGGCCGCGTTGAGTTTCTCGAACCCCTTGATACCGGCGGTGAAATCGCACGCCTCGGTGGTGCAGCCGGGCGTGTCGTCTTTGGGATAGAAATAAAGCACGACCCATTTGTCTTTGTAGTCGCTCAGTTTGACCTTGTCGCCGTCCTGATTTTCGAGCGTAAGCGCCGGCGCCTTGACGCCGACTTCGACCGCACTGTCTGCCATGATGATTCCCTTTCTCGTGTCTTGCGTGTATCGATTCGTTTCGTCCCGTGGCAGCCGACTCACCCGATTTGGTCCCGAAATCATGCCGGGAACAATTCCTTTGACTTAACCGATTTATATATATAGATATATGAATAGCAAGGAACCAACCATGTCGAGTATGGACGAAAAACGTTACAGCCGCTACTTCAAGGCGATCGGCGACCCCTCCCGCCTGCGCATCCTCAGCCTGCTGGCAAGGGGTGAACTGAGCGTGGGGGACATTGCCCATCAGCTCGGCCTCGCCCAGCCGACCGTAAGCCGCCACCTCGGTATTCTCCGCGACGCCGATATCGTGTTCGACCGTCGCGACGGCCAGCAGGTGTTCTACCGGCTCAACCGGGAAACGGTGCAGACCTGCTGCGAAGGATTCTGCGATTGCCTGTCAGTGGCGATCCCGGCGGTGAAGACCAGAAAAAAGTGACAGGACGCTCTCTTTTTTTGAAACTATTATGTAGAAATCTACATATACAGATATGTACATTAACGATTGAAAGGAGGAAACGTATGGACAAGTCCTGTTGCGGCATCACCGTCACCCCGACCGGCTCGGGCGTCCGGATCGAGTTTTCGGAGCCGGCCGGCCACCGCGCCTGCTGCTGCTGCTCGAGTGAAGCCGGTCCGGAGCGTATGGGAGAATCGACCTGCTGCGGTTCGGCCGAGGAGAAGTAGCGTTCGTCAACGGGCCGGCGCCGGTACGGGCCGGTCCCAACCGAACCCATTCAAGAAGAAAGGAGCGAACGATGCATCGCTTCATGGTTCCCCGCACCGCTCATTGTACGGGCGGCTGCACAGCGCAGTCCCGGGCGTGACGTAAAACCGCCCCGCCGGGTTCGCCCCGGCGCCAGGTTCGACCGGCGGGGGAGAGGGACGCGATTTCTCTCTCCCGTCGGGAAAGTGCGATCAACCGCGCGGCGTGAACAGACCGACCAGGTTGCCCTCGGGGTCGCGGAAGTGCCCGTACCAGCCGGTGCCCGGGATCTCGGTTTTGGGCATGACCACCTCGCCGCCGGCATCGGTGATTTCCCGACAGGAGGCCTCGATATCGGTGACGTAGATGTATGGGACCATGCCGCCCCCCGGCCGGAATTCCTCGGCGCGGTAGATCCCGCCGCCGATTCCGTTGTCGCCGCTGGAAAAGGTCGAGTACCCGCGTGCGTCGGGATCGGGGAACACCCAGTCAAACACCCGCTTGTAGAAAGTCGCCGCCCGGACCACGTCGGTCGCGGCGATTTCGATATACACGATCGGCTGGGGCATCCGGTGTCCTCCTGCATTGAGATGAGTGATGATGGCGACAGTATGTCGGTTTTGGCCGGGCCGGTCAATTAGTTCTTTCAACGGGGCGACTTCGGAACTACTTTCCGTTCATTATGGAGTACACCGTAGCCAGCGCGGCCGAACGGCCCGATTTGATAGATAGCGCTCAGGCGCTGCCCGAAGCGGTCTGGCCGACCTTCATGGTGCAGGACCCGATTGTCGAACGGCTCTGGATGCGTCTCTATGAGCGCTTCCCGGAATATCAGTTCTTGTTGCTCGAGCACGGCACTGACCGGGTGCTCGCGATGGGGAATTCGGTGCCGTCGGACTGGAACGACGACCCTGCCACGCTGCCCGACCGCGGGGTCGACTGGATTCTCGAATCAACGGTCGACCGTGATCCGCCGAGCGCGCACCACACCCAGTTCGCCCTTCAGGTGGTGGTCGATCCGTCGCTGCAGGGGAAACGGTTCTCGGGCGAGGGGGTGAAAGCGACGATGGCGATCGGACGGGCGCACGGCTGCGGCAATCTCTATCTTCCGGTACGGCCGAATCAAAAACATCTCTATCCACTGACCCCGATGGAGCAGTATATCCGCTGGACCACTGCCGAGGGTCTCCCGTTCGATGCGTGGATGAGGGTGCACGCGCGGCTGGGCGGTGAGATTATCGGCGTGTGCGCGCGGGCAATGCATATGCCGGGGACGGTCGCCGACTGGGAGAAGTGGACCGGCTTGCGCTTCCCGGAGAGCGGGCGCTACGTTATCCCCGGGGCGCTGGTGCCGATCGAAATCGACCGTGAAAACGATCGCGGGCTGTATGTCGAGCCGAATGTCTGGATGCGCCACGCTTTGACATAGGGGAGAGGCCTACTCGCTCAGCCTCGCGATGGTCTCTTTGATCCGTTTGAGGCGCGTCTCGGGTCGCTTCGCCTCCCCGATCCAACGAGCATACTCTTTTTGATGGGTGTAACTGAGTTTGTCCCAGGCTGCGCCGGCCCGTTTCGACTTTTTCAGCAGACTCGCAAGCTCGCCGGGAGGAGTGACCACGCGCGGTTCGGTATCGAGTGCCATCTCGACAATGATCCGATCGCCTGCGGCGATCCCGGCACCCTCACGGTTTTCTTTGTTTACCGGGATCCAGTGCACGCCGTTCATCGTGAAGGTGGTGGTGCGGAACATAAAGCCGTTGATCGTGACGGTGACCGGCGCGCGCGCTTTGCCGAAAACCTCTTTGGGCGTGAACGGCAGATTGATGCCGCACGCAGTGGTTTTATCGTCTTTGATAAGGATCGTCTTGAACCGCTTTGCTGTCATCAGCGGTACTCCCACTTTTGCCGGTCGCCCCGGCGGCCTCATTGCCGATTCGGCACTGGCGGCGCCGGGGAGGGAAACCGAACCGGCCGCTCTAACGTTAATAAAGCATACGGCCGATTGAAATTCAAGCGCTTCGCGCAGGAAGGCAAATACCCATGACGGAACAGACAGTCGCTTTTATCACCGGGGCCAATCGCGGTATCGGCTACGGTTTCACGCAGCAACTGGTCGCACGCGGCTATGAAGTGATCGCCGGCTACCGCTCACCGGACCGTTCGCAGGCGCTCCTGAACGACGCCAAGGAGCATCCCAACCTGCACCCATTCGAAATCGACGCCACCAACGAATCGGCGCTCGACCGCCTCCATACCTATATCGAAAACACCTTCGGCAAGCTCGACCTGCTGATTAACAACGCTGGCATCAGCCCGGCCGGGAGCGTCGAGCTTGACAATATCGGCCTCACCGACATCAACCAGGGGTTTACCGTAAATGTCGTCGGCCCGCTGCTGACCGCGCGGTACCTTCGTGATCTGCTTCGGGAGGGCCGCGATCCGAAGATCCTCAATATCAGCACGCGCATGGCGCTCCTCTCGCTCGATTACACCAACGCCGTATCGTACCGGTTGAGCAAGGTGTCGCTCAATATGCTCACCGTTATCCAGGCGTCGGTCTACCGCCCCGACCGCATCACAGTGGTGGCGTTCACGCCCGGCTGGGTCCGCACCGACATGGGCGGCAGCGGCGCGCGATTGTCGGTCGAGGAATCGGTCTCCGGCATGCTGACCGTCTGCGACCGGCTCACGCTCGACGACAGCGGCGGCTTCTTCGCCCACGACGGCGAGCGGCTCGGGTTCTGACCGTACCGGCAATACGGCCCGCGACCGGGCCGTCGTGGACAGCCCGCTCAGCTTTAGGCGTTGACGTACTCTGTTATTGTCCCTATCTTTGATTCCAACAACGACACAACTCTGTTTTGCTTCGCAGCCCGATGAGGTACGGGGTGTTATCGGGGGTGGCAGCGGGGTCCGCTATCTGTGCAATGGGAGGAGAACATGTACGCACACGGTAATTTCCGAACTATTCTAATGCTCTGCCTGCTCGGTTTCCTCATGTTCGCCGCGACCGTTTCGGCCGGCGACTGGGGCAAGATCACCGATTCCGACCGGAACGCGGTCGCGCCGCCGGACGAGCCCGATGCCGGCGCCATTATCCTGTTCAGCCGCGGCAAGATGGAGATCGATCT
>CAYPYM010000287.1:0-4890 GCA_964414435.1 uncultured Ignavibacteriales bacterium
ACCACACGCTGGTTGTTCTCATGATGCTGTCGATCAACCCGTTCTTCTTCCTGCCGGGATCAAATCTGCGGGATCCGCTCGGCCGCTGGTATACGCTGGTCGTGATCGCCGGGCTGGCCCTGTTTGCGCTGGGCAACGCCCTGCGGATCTGGGCCGCCTGCTATATGGGGGTGAGCTTCGACAAATCGGTGCTGATCCGGGCCGATCACCGGCTCAGTACGGGCGGTCCGTACCGGCTGTCCCGGCACCCGATCTATGTGGGTAATCTGGTCGCCGAGATCGGTCTTGGCCTGAGTCTCGTCAGCTGGCCGCTGCTGCTCTACACCCTCGTGCTGAGCGCACCGGTGTGGAATTATCGGGCGGGGATAGAGGAAACCCTCCTGGCCGAACACTTCGGACAGGCCTACCGTGATTACCGAAAGAGGGTGGGACGGTGGTGGCCGTAGGCGTTCCTACGGTCTTGCGTCGATTGAATCCTGCTTCTGACGCTCTTTTATCCTGGCGTGCTCTTTCCCGATAACGTCGAGCATCTGGAAAGCGAGAGTCGAGTCGACAGCGTACAGTCTCCGGAGCACCGTGTCGGCCCGCGGGACCATGCCGTTGAGCGAAAGCGACGCTCCCAGGCCGATCCAGGCGGGGTAATAGCTGGAATCAACCGCCACCGCCCGGCTGAACTGCTCGATCGCCTTGGGAAATTCATCGCGCGTAAAATACTGCAGCCCCAGTGACTGGAGGGCGGGAACGCCTCTGGGATTGAGCGACACGGCCGACTGGAAATGCCGCAGCGCCTCGTCGTTTTTGTCCAGCCGCGATTTGATAGTACCCATGAAGTAATGCAGGTCGTAGGTATTGCCGCCGAGGTCGAGACTCTTCTGGAAATATATCTCGGCGCTGTCGAGGGAGCCGGCCGATGCAAAGGCGGCCCCGAGGGCAAATGGAATTATCGCGTTTTTCGGGGCGATCACCTGGGCCTCGCGCAGCACCGGCAACGCCTTGCTCACTCGGCCTATCTTGGAGTACTCCTGGCCGAGGTTCAGTTTATAGAGAGCGTTCGCCGGGGCCATGTTGACTGCCTGCTCGTAGTACTTGATCGCTTCGTTCGGCTGGTCCTCGTCGGAGTAAATCGCGCCGAGATTGTTGGCGACATCCGCCGCCGCCGGGCTCATTTTCAGCGCCTTGAGCAGATACTCCTTGGCCTTTTTCCGCTCACCGAGATTGTTGAGGATTATGCCGAGATTGGCCGTGGCCTCATAGTTGTCCGGATCAAGCCGCAGCACCGCTTCATAGGCGGTCCGGGCGGTACTGTAGTCCTCATTGCGCAGGGATACGCCGCCTCGCTGGAGATAGACTTTGAGGGAGTCTTGCGCCGGGATGGAAGCGGCCATCAGGCCGAATACGACCATCAGGCCGATAATCGGACGTATCTTCATGTTCACCATATCGGTTATACAATAATAATCCTGAGGATATCCGTCAATCGAAGACCGGTGGCGGTTTTGCCCGGCCCCGCCGGGGCAAAAAGAAAACGGCCCGATCGGGACCGGTCACCCAAGAGCCGGTCGATCGGGCCGTAGGATTTGCTTCGGACTAATCAGAATGCGGCGACAAAGCCGATCACCGCCCGGTTTTCCTCATTCTTGATATCGTACGTATTCTCCGCTATCAGCCGCACATTGGTGTGGAGCAGGTAGCCGACATGGCCGGTGATCGACTCGTAGTCGGAACCGTCCAGATCGGAATCAACCTTGTTGTAAAGCGCCGCACAATACCAGCGGGACCGGTCGCCGTAGGGCCAGATGATCGCTTCGGCGAATCCGCCGCGCGTCTTGATCTTGGCCCCGACACTGTCCGGCGCCAGGAAGGTCGGGTTGTCGTCGCGCCGCTCGACATACTGGAGGTTCAGGGTGAACGGACCGTATTCGACCGTCCCGTCGCCGCCGAGCATCCAGGCCTCGTTGACATACGGATCAGCGCCACCGGTGGCGATGCCCTTCTCCTTCCCGTAGAAGCCGAATCCGCCCGCCCGGAGATACTCGCCGATATCCTGCGTCACCCGGCCGAGCACGTTCTTGTACTTATCGTTGTCGTAGGTCTTGTAGTCACTGTCGGCCGCGCCGATCCCGTTGCCGTTGGTCAGTTCGAACACGACGTCGGTCTTCGTGGGCAAGCCGTACGTGATCATAAACCCGCGGTCGTATTTCAGATCGATTTGCGATTCCCCCGGCGTAACGGTGTAGATCATGTAGTCTTCGTATTCGAGACGAAGTTCCCGCTTGAACAGCGGATCGGAAGTCTGAAACTGGCCGATATAGACGTCCAGCTCCTGCCCGAAGAGATTGTTGAACTGGATAAAGGCGTCTTCAACTCCGGCCACTTCCCCTCGTTCGCTGAGGAAGAAGTAGAAGTAGTATGAGACGTGGGGCGCGAGCGCGCCGCCGGACAGAAGCTTCAGATTGTACGGGGTCGTGAAATCGGTCTCACGACCGGTAGCGGTGTAGTGCTTGACGAATCCTTCGAGCCGGATCGCCAGCGGCAGCTCCCGAATCAACGAGAGGTTGCGATCGCCGGTGTCCATGAAATACCGCGGGGCGTCCTGGTCTTTCAGGTTGAAGCCGTTGGCGGCGAATTCGTCGCCGTACGGTTTCAGCCGCGGAAAAGGCTGGTGACAGGTCGTACACGACATGCGGTATTTCCGGGCGAATGCCGGAATCGCCCCGGCGTCGTCGGCGACGAACGCGCTCGCCAACGCCAGGAACAGTATCGTCAGGGCCAGAAAGGTCGGTGTATATCGTCGCATAACGGAGTCCCTTTACGGAAGAACGTTCACGGATGTTGTATACTGGTTGACGACCAGCGGCTCGGCTTCCTCGGGCGGCACGCCGAGAAAGTCGGCGACCGGCTTGACCAGCTTCGCGTAGTTGAGCGTCGCCGTGACCGTCAGCGGCCCGTCGGCGATTTCATCCGGCACATTGAACGTGTACCGCTCCAGTTTCGTCTCGCGCGGGCCGATGCGGTAATCGGTGCCGAGCGAGGCGGTATTCCACTGCTGGATGGTCATCCGTCCCTGCGGATCAAAATAGGGCATGCGGAAGATCCGGTCGCCGACCGGCACACCGTCGCGCTGTACACCCTCGAAATCGGGCTGGTCCAGCGGAATCCCCATGTCCTGATAAGCGAGCGTATTCGCCGCGATCGTGTACTCCTCGCCGTCGAACCCCTTCCTGTCGACCGGCAGGTGATACACCTTACCGGCGGCGTCGGTGGCCTCGACATGCAGCCAGACGATCCGGTCTTCGACCGAGCCGGTCGGGAACTTGTGACCGGTCTTCTGATTAAACAGCGCGACCGTGAACACAACCGGTTCACCGGGCGCGACCTCACGAATGTCGGGGTAAGCGACCAGTTCGATCGTCCCGCGCACCTTCGCCGGCACGTGCGCACCGTGAAACAGGTGCTGCGCCACATCGGGATACTCATTCCCCATCGAGGCCGACACCCCGGGGGCGTAAGTCATGTGACAATCCTGGCAGCGAACACCTTCTTTCGAGTACGGTCCCTCCTGCCATTCGAGATGAGTCGACTTCACCCAGACGCCGTACGGGCTCATTTCGTTGTGGCAACTCCCGCACAGGTCGGCCGACTTGATGAAGTCGGACTTGACCATGTTGTGGGCGGGCGAGTTGCCCTTGTCGCGCGGGCCGTACTTGTCTTTGCCGGGACTCGAGATGAAATTGAAATTGTGCGGCGTGTCGCCCTCGAATCCGACCGCGGTGTGGCAGACCTCGCAGGCCACGCCTTCGTTCGCGCGGCTGTTCTCATCGGGCCGCGGCGGCGGCACATCGCCGGCGAGGAACGAAATCGGCGCGTGACAGCCGTTGCAGCCGGCCTTCACCCCGGCGACCTTGGCATCCTTCTCGGCATGCGGGACCGCCAGCTTGAAGTATTCGATTTCATCCCAGTGATGAGTGTACGACTGCGACATCATCGCCTGCTGCCAGGTGCGGTAAAAGTCGGTATGACACGATGTCCCGCAATAGTCAGGAACGTCATAGTCGCTGTACGAGCGCGTCCCCAGCGCGGCGTCGCCGGCCGGAATCGCCTTGTCCTGGGCGCCGGCCACGGCTGCAAGCGCGGTCACAAACGCTGCCGCCAGAATCCAGGCGCCCCTGCTGTAGCGGCTTCCAACTTTCTGCTTCATGTGGACTCTCCTCTTTCTCCCCACGGATCGGTGGTTCCCTGTCGATGTTAATCTTGACTCACCCGCCTGCCGTTGTCAAGTGGTTCTGGACAAATTCGTCCATTACCGCTTCTGTCCACAGGTCGTTGTCCGACAACGGGAAAATACATGGAATGTGGAATTAATGGAAAACGGCCCCGCTTGGGCGGGACCGTCGCAGATTTTCGCGGCAGAGCCGAATGAAGGAGGCGGCCGACGGCCGATTCAGGGACGGCTGCTCTTCTTGGGCGGGTTGTTCACCAGCGCGAACGACAGATACTCGAGTTCCATCGACATGTTCTCGTTGCGGAGATAAACGTCGTCGGGCACCCGCAGATTGACCGGGGCGAAATTCAAAATCGCCTTCACCCCCGCCTTGACGACATCGTCGACAATGTACTGCGCCACCGTGGCCGGAACCGCCAGGATGACGATTTCGATATCCGCTTCGGCCAGTTCGGTTTCGATATTGGCGATATCGGAAACGATGATCCCCTTGTGATTGGAACCGATCTTCCGCTGATCGTTGTCGAACAGTCTGACGATATGGAAGCCCTGTTTCATGAACTCCTTGTAGCTCACCAGCGCCGATCCGATGTTACCGACGCCGATCAGGGCGACTTTCCAGACGCGATCGATACAGACGATCGACGCGATCTTGGCTTTCAATTCGA
>CAYPYM010000288.1:0-4879 GCA_964414435.1 uncultured Ignavibacteriales bacterium
CTCCCCAGGTATCGGGGCGCTGCACCGATCAACTGGGCCATCGTCAACGGTGAGACCGAGACCGGTCTCTCCAGCTTCTTACTTAACGATACAGTTGATACCGGAGATCTTGTCCTGCAGGAACAGGTGATGATCTCCGAGGAAGAAAATTTCGATTCGCTCTACGCCCGTCTGTCGCGGCTGGCCGGACCGTTCGCGCTCCGGTCGCTCGATCGACTGACCGACGACCATTTTGCCCCGATCCCCCAGGACGATTCCCAGGCCTCGCCGGCGCCGAAACTGACCCCGGCCGACGCCATGATCGACTGGGGCTTCCCGGCGATCCACGTGCACAATTTCGTGCGCGGGCTGTCGTCCACCCCCGGCGCCTACTCGTTTTTCCGCGGCCGCAAGGTCAAGATCCTTGCCTGCCGCGTGGCCGAGGACGCCCCCCAAACCGACCCGGCCGCGCCGGGCACGATCCTGCCGGACAAACGGCGCCTGCTGGTGCAGTGCGCCAGTTCGGCGGTCGAGATCGTGAGGGTTTTGCCCGAGGGGAAAAAGCTTATGGACGGCCGTTCTTTCCGCAACGGCGTGCAGCCGACCGACGGTGAGCGATTCGGAGAAGTCCCCCAAGAATTTCAGGAAACCCAATGAAGAAGGTCATCTTAGTCAATTCGACCGACTACGAAAAGCGCGTCGCCATCCTTGAAGACGACCGCCTGGTCGAATTGCAGGTAGAGCGCCCCGACTCCGACCGCATGGTCGGCGATATCTACAAAGGCGTCATCAAGACCGTCCTGCCCGGTATGCAGGCGGCCTTTGTCGATATCGGTCTCCCCCGGGCCGCCTACCTCCACTCCTCCGACATCGGCAAAGACTACGGTCAGCGCTACGATTCGGAGGATTTCGAAGAAGAGGAATCGCCGGTCGATATCGTCCGCAAACGAAAGCGCGAGACGATCGAGCAGGTCCTCAAACGGGGCCAGGAAATCCTGGTCCAGGTGATCAAGGAACCGATTTCAACCAAAGGCCCGCGTATTTCCACCGAGGTCTCGATCCCCGGACGCTATGTCGTGCTCGTACCCGACGACGACCATATCCGGATGTCGAAACGAATCTCGAGCTGGGCCGAAAAGCGCCGCCTCAAAAAGCTCATCACGCCGCTTCGCCCCGAGGGTTTCGGTTTGATTGTCCGCACCGAAGCCGAGGGCGGCGACGAGAAGGACTTCCGGGCCGATGTCAAGCGGGTGCTCAAGCTCTGGAGCAAGCTCAAACGCAAGGCGGACACGTCGAAAGCCCCCGCCCTGATCCACAAGGAAGCCGAGATGATCGTCTCGATGCTTCGCGACGCATTCACCGATGATGTCGAGAAGGTCCTGATCGACAACAAGCAGGACTACAAGACGATTTTCAGCTACGCCCGCCAGGTGGTGCCACACCTGAAGAACCGTGTCCAGCTCTATCGCGGCACCCGGCCGCTCTTCGACCAGTACGGGGTCGAGACTGAGATCGACAAGATGATGGACCGCAAGGTGTGGATCAAGAAGGGCGCCTATCTCGTGATCGACCAGACCGAGGCGATGGTCACGATCGACGTCAACACCGGGCGGTATGTCGGCAGCAGCGATCAGGAAACGACGATTTTCCAGACCAATATTGAGGCTGCCAGGGAGATCGCCCGTCAGGTCCGGCTCCGCGATATCGGCGGCCTGATTGTCTGCGACTTCATCGACATGTACTCGAAGGACAATCGCCGCAAGCTCTACGAGGAATTCAAGGAGCTTTTCAAGCGCGACCGTGCCAAGGGTGCGATCAACCCCGTCACCGATTTCGGCCTGGTCGAGATGACCCGCGAACGCGTGCGACCGTCTCACCTGCACGCCCTTTCGGAACCGTGCCCCACCTGCAACGGGCTGGGACGGATTCTCTCGAAGGAAACGCTCGCAACCAAGATCGAACGCTGGTTTTTGCGGGCCAAGGCCGACGGTAAGTATGCGCATTTCAATCTGATGGTGAACCCGATGCTGGCCGAGTTGATGAGCGATAACGGCACCAACCGGGTCGAGCGGGTGATGCGCATCAACAAATTCAGGATCAACCTCGTCCGCGATACGACGATACCGGTTCAGGAGTATCGCGTCTACGACGCCGACACCAATCAGAATATCACGGAGAAATACCAGACCTGATTGGTCTTTCGAGAAGAGCACGAGCCGCCGGCCGACGCCGGCGGCTTTTTTTGTGAAATCGAAACCGAACCGCTCCCGTTGGCGTTGCAATAAAAAAGGGGTTGAATGGAGGCGACGGGTGATGTTAATTGAAAGTACCATGGGAGATCAATACGACATAAACCGCGAGATCGAAATCAAGCTCGACCTCGGCTCATTCACCAACTACCTCAAGCTGGTCGGTTTTCTCGGTCAGTTCGAGCGTGAAGAGCTTCAGGTCAACGCTTTTTTCGACACCGAGGACCGTCTGCTGGCCCAGAGCGGCTGGGCGTTGCGGATGCGGGCGGACGACTCCGACGGTTTTGTCACGCTCAAGAGCCGCACCTCGGAACATGAGACCGCGGCGGTCCGCCAGGAACTGGAGACGGTGATCGCCCGGGCCGATGCGGTCGAGGTGGTCAATCTCAAGCGCGATATCATGGCGCTCGAGGCGGCCACGATCGCCTATGTCCGGGAGCAGTTCGGCGACGAGCTCCGGCTGGCCAAGCTGGTCCATTTCGAAAATCATCGGCAGCACAAGTCGTTCCGCTTTGGCGACTACACCTACGATCTCGAAATCGACACGACGCACTTTTCCGACGGCACGGTCGAGTATGAACTCGAGGTGGAGCTGCCCGATGAGTCGCAGGTCGTGGTGGTAAATGATCGTCTCCAGAAGATGTTTGCGTCTCTTGATATTCCGTTCGTGAGGCAGGATCAGAGCAAGTTCGCGCGGGCTCTGGCCAAGGCCGAAGTGTTTTGACGCCGTCGTCCCACGCGGGCGATATGGGGAGGGAGGTTTCCGATGTCACTGGCATCATTCGCAGGGATTCTCATACTTGCACTCAATCCGAACAGTCCCGATTCAACGGTCGCTCATGAGAAGTCGGGCAACTGGGTTGGCGCCGGCGGAACGTTTGCTCACACCGATGATATGAACCGGGCGGGCCTCGAGATGACGATGGGGTTCGGCACTTCCCGCGTGCAGTACTCCGTCAACACGCCCCTCGTCCTCACCTTCGTAGAACGCCAGGATACCTGGCGCTACAGTTTCCAGGGACCGATGAACGGCGTCGCATGGCTGCTCACGGTTGGAATATGGCAGATTGCACCCGCTCCCGTCGCAGCGCCCATGACGGCGCTCCTGAATGTCTGGAACAGCCATCTGGATGTGAAACTCAACGACTATATCGGGGGATCGCTCGGCCTCTCCACCGAATACCTGTTTTACACGACCAACGGCGCCGCTCGCGGGATCGAGCTCTCGCCGTCGGCGGGTGTCTACTTTGCCATACCGCACGGCCCCGATCGCTGGCGGCTTGTCGTGAGCGCTCAGCATTCCTCGTTTATCGATTTCCACGGCCCGGATGCCGATGACGGATTCGGGTTCGATATCCGCGTTATTTTCGACGGCCCGGTCACCGAGGACTGACCGGCCGACCTTGATTCTGCTTGCTCCAGCGGCACCGGGGATAGTATTCATATCACTATTCCGAGGAATACCCCAAAGCCGGGAGTTACGTTATGCACCGTGCCGTTCAATCGATCCTGCTCATCTGCGTACTGGCTCTGCTCGCCTGTACCGCCGACCGAACTGAAACGCTTTACACTTTCCCGGTCAACAGCCTCGATAATGTCATCGCGCCCAAGAGCCTCACGCTCGATGATGACGTCAGCAGCGACGGCAACGGTTCGTTCCGGATCGACCTGAAAGGATACGGTACGATACCGTTGTATGTGATCGACAGTATCGGTGTCGATGACTGCCGGCTCATTTACCGGGCGAGAGTGCGCACCAGGGATCTCGACGGGGCAGTGTATCTGGAGATGCTCTGTCATTTCCCCGGCAAGGGCGAGTACTTCTCGCGCAACCTGGATCAGGTATTGTCCGGGACCAACGACTGGATCGAACGTGAAGCGGTGTTTTTCCTGCAGAAAGGGCAGATTCCCGATACGGTCAGGCTGAATGTCGGGCTGTCCGGGAGCGGGACGGTGTGGATCGACGATATCAAACTGCTCAAGGCGCCGTTGAACTGAGAGCCCCCCTACAAATGCGAAGGCCGCCGCGCGGTAAGCGCGACGGCCGCGACTGAGTCTTATTTCTTTGCCGCCGGATCGGCGATTTCCTCCTGAATCCCCGCCAGTTTCCGGGCGATTTCCACCTTCTTCTCCAGGTCGGCCGTGCCCCGGATCACCAGTTTGGCGCCGTCGGGCGAGCCGCCCCCGTGCATGCAGCCGGGCACCCCGCCGCCGATCGTGCACCACTCGACCAGACGCGCAGCGCGGGAGCGGGATTCGGCGGAGTATTTCGCCTTCATGTATTTCTGGATCAGATGGCCGTACTTTTTCGACTGGAAGTCCTTGTACGACGGCATGCAGCCGGTCTCGGCGATTCCCCCGGCGATATCCTGCGCGATCACCGAGGTGTTGTACGGCAGGGTCGCCACGTGCACCTTGTTGACATTGGACAGCAGCGGGTCGCACAGCCACGCACCGGAGGGATGCTTCCGCCCCATCGCGGCGGCGGCGATCCCCATGCCGTAGGTCGTCTCGTTGTTGATATGCATCTGCACCAGCTTGTCGTTGAACACCTTCGCCGACAGACCGTTGGTGCGCGCGGTCAGGATCGCCGAGCCGATCTTGTTATCCCCCTGCCCGGCGACGCAGCCGCCGATCGCGGCGCGGTATGG
>CAYPYM010000289.1:0-4874 GCA_964414435.1 uncultured Ignavibacteriales bacterium
AGATACCTTTGCCGAAAGGCGGAAGGCGCTCCTCGGGCGAATCGGAAGTTCGATTCCAAGGAGGCGCTGGTTGCACAGATCGTTAAAGACAAAGAAGCAGTATTGCATAAACTGAAACAGGAGAAGAAGAGAAATGGGGCTCCAGAAAGAGCTTAAGGCGCAGATTGTCGCCGAGAACCGGCTCCACGAGACGGATACCGGTTCACCCGAAGTTCAGGTCGCGCTGCTGACCGCGCGCATCAATCACCTGACCGAGCACCTCAAGGTGCACAAGAAGGACTTTCACACCCGTCTTGGATTGTTGAAACTGGTGGGGCAAAGACGTCGCCTGCTGGACTATCTGATGGATCGGGATATCCAAAGTTACCGCCAGCTCATCAGTGAGCTCGGCTTACGCCGCTAAGTGAGGCAGGTACCGTTTTATGTCACACAAAGTTGAGTTAGAATTAGGCGGTCGCACGCTGACCATCGAAACCGGCCATCTCGCCAAGCAGGCGAATGGCGCCGTCACCGTCCGTTACGGTGACTCCATGGTCATCTCGACCGTCTGTGCCCAGCCCGAACCGCGCGAAGGACAGGACTTTTTTCCGCTGACGGTCGAGTACCGAGAAAAGTCTTACGCCGCCGGCAAGTTTCCCGGCGGGTTCTTTATACGTGTAGGCCGCCCCTACGAAAAAGAAATCCTCGCCTGTCGCATCATCGACCGGCCGATCCGGCCGCTCTTCCCGAAGGATTTCCGGGGCGAAACCCAGTGCATCACCTTCGTCGTCTCGCACGACCAGGAGAACGACACCGACATCCTCGCCCTGAACGGCGTCGCGGCCGCCCTGGCCGTATCGGATGTTCCGTTCGACAAGGTGATCGCCGGTGTCCGCGTCGGCCGTATCGACGGCGAACTCCGGATCAATCCGACCATCCCCGATATGGAAGACAGCGACATTTACATCACGATGGCCGGCTCGGCCGACGCGATCGCGATGGTCGAGGGCGGCGGTCGGGAGATTCCCGAAGCGGAGATGATCGAGGCCCTCATGTTCGGGCATGATCACATCAAGCAGATCGTGGCCAAGATCGAAGAGCTGAAAAGCGCCGCGGGCAAGCCGACCATGACCTACACGCCGGTCGCCACCGACGAAGCGCTCGAAACCAAAGTCCGCGAGATGGTCGGCGACAAGTTCGACGAGTTCAATCGCATCGCCGACAAGGATGAACGCCGCGACGCCAAGAAAGCGTACGACCAGGAAGTCCAGGAAGCGCTCGCCGAGGAATTCCCCGAGAGCGAAAACGTCATCGGCAACATTCTTCACGATCTCGACTCCGAATCGATGCGCGGCATGATCCTCACCGAGGAAAAGCGCATCGACGGTCGCACGCCGGACGACATCCGCGATATCACCTGCGAGATCGGCTTCCTGCCGCGTGCCCACGGCTCGGCCGTGTTCACCCGCGGTCAGACCCAGGCGCTGGTGGCGGTCACGCTCGGCACCAAGGTCGACGAACAGCGTCTCGACGAACTCGAGGGTGAGTCGACCAAGAGCTACATGCTCCACTACAATTTCCCGCCCTTCTCGACCGGCGAGACCAAGGGCATGCGCGGCACCAGCCGGCGCGAAACCGGCCACGGCGCGCTCGCCGAGCGGGCTCTGTTCCCGGTCATCCCGACCGAGGACGCGTTCCCGTACACCCTGCGTATCGTCTCCGACATCATGGAATCCAACGGCTCGTCGTCGATGGCTTCCGTGTGCGGCGGCTCGCTGGCCATGATGGACGCCGGCGTCCCGACCAAGTCGGCCGTTGCCGGTATCGCCATGGGCCTGATCAAGTCCGATGAAAAAGTCGTCATCCTGACCGACATCCTCGGCGACGAGGACCACTTCGGCGACATGGACTTCAAGGTCACCGGCACCACCGAAGGTATCACGGCGATCCAGATGGATATCAAGATCACCGGTCTCGATGTCGCCACGATGGAGCAGGCGCTTGATAAAGCGCGCGTCGCCCGTCTGAAGATCCTCGAAATCATGAACGCCACGATCCCGAAACACCGCGACCAGCTTTCGCAGTACGCACCGCGAATCATCACCATCAAGATCAATCCGTCGCGCATTGGCGACGTGATTGGCCCCGGTGGCAAGATCATCCGCGCTATTGTCGAAGAGACCGGCGCGAAGATCGATATCAGCGATGACGGCACCGTGCTGATCGCCTCGGTCCAGGCCGAGCCGGGCCTGCGCGCCAAGGAGCGCATTGAAGCGATCGTACAGGAGGCTGAGGTCGGCAAGATCTACAAGGGAATCGTCCGCCGGGTCACCAATTTCGGCGCTTTTGTCGAGATCTTCCCCGGCACCGAGGGGCTCATGCATATCTCCGAGATCGACGTCCGCCGCATCGACAAGGTGGAAGACGTCATCAACCTCGGCGATACGGTCGAGGTCAAATGCATCAGCGTCGATGCCGACGGCAAGATCCGTCTGTCCCGCCGCGCCCTCATGGAAGGCGGCGACGGCGACCGTCCGCGTCCCCCGCGTGACCACCACGGCGACCGTGGCGATCGGGGCGGCCGCGGCGGACGTGACCGGCGTGACCGACACGAACGTTCCAACCGGTAGGCAATGACCACGAAGACCGTCAAAAAGTCATCGGTTCAGCTCTACCGGAAAACGACCTTGCGAAACGGACTGAGGGTGGTTACCGAAAGGATCCCCTCAGTCCGTTCCATTTCACTGGGCGTCTGGGTGGATGTCGGCTCCCGCGATGAGACGCCGGCCGAAAGCGGCATCTCGCACCTGATCGAGCACATGCTTTTTAAGGGGACCAAGCGCCGCACGGCCAAGCAGGTTGCCGAATCGCTCGAATCGCTCGGCGGGCAGATCAACGCCTTCACCTCGCGCGAACAGACCTGCTACAATGTCCGGGTGCTCGACGAGTACCTCGGCATCGCGGTCGATGTCCTCTCCGACATCACCTGCCACTCGACCCTCACCCCGGTCAATCTCCGCAAGGAGAAGCAGGTCATTCTCGAGGAAATCAAAGAAGCCGACGACAATCCGTCCGACCGCATCCACGATATCTTCGCCGAAACCTACTGGGGAAGAGATCCCCTCGGCCAGCCGATTCTCGGCAGCGCCGAGAACGTCTCCGGCTTCCCGCGTGCGACCATCATGGACTACATCCGGCGCCACTACCGCACCGGCTCGATCGTGATCGCCGCCGCGGGCAATGTCTCCCACGACCGCCTGGTGCGCCTCGTCCGAGAGAATTTCGTATTCGAGCCGGGGAGAGGACCCGAGCATGCAGCGGCACAGCGCACCAACCCGAGGGCGGTCAACTTCGCCGGCGGCGGCAATGCTCAAACCCACCTCTGTATCGGCTTCCCCGGCATCAGCTACACCGCCCCGAACCGCATGGCGGTCATGGCGCTCAATCTGTACCTCGGCGGCAGCATGTCGTCGGTCGTCTTCCAGAAAATCCGTGAAGAACTGGGGCTGGCCTACTCCGTCTACACCTACGCCGACTTCTACCGGGACGCCGGCATTTTCGGCGCCTACGCCGGCACCGACAAGCAGCACGTCGCCCGCGCCCTCCAGATCATGCTCAAGGAGCTGGACCGGGTCAAACACCGTCGCCTTCCCTCCGCGGCGCTCAACCAGCTCAAGGCGCAGATGAAGGGGCAGATGATGCTCGGCATGGAGTCGACCTCCAGCCGCATGAACCGTCTCGCCCGTCAGGAATGTTATCTCGGCTCGTTTATTCCATTCGACCAGTTGTTGACCCAGGTGGATCGCCTCAAAGCATCGGACCTCATGGATTTTGCCAACCAGGCGTTCGACCGCTCGCAATTGGCCGTCGCCACACTCGGGCCGGTCGATCGAAAGGCGCTCCGGCATGTCCTCGACACGTGACCAGAACGAGCCGCTCCCGACGATAGTCCTTACTTTCCATAAAGTCTCACCCACCTTCACCTGGGGCTCCACCAACTATTCACCGCGCCGGCTGGCAACTCTGCTCGAGATGCTTGTCGATCGAGGTTACAGTCTGGACGGGCGGAACCCGCACGATCCCGAACTGCCGGCTATCCGGCTCACGTTCGATGACGGCTACGCGCATCTGTCGCGAGAGCTGCCGCCGCTGATGGAGCGGTTTGGTTTCCGCCCGACTGTCTTCATCCCGACCGCGTGGCTCGGCAAGAGCAATTCCTGGGACTACAGCCACCTCTTTCGTCGCGATCCCCACCTGAGCGGGGGAGAGGTGCGCGAACTTGCCGACACCGGAGTGATATTCGGAAGCCACGGCCACTCTCATTGCGATCTGCGCGCGCGCACCCCCGACCAGATTCAGTGGGAATTGACCGAATCCAAACAGACACTCGAGGACACCCTCGGCCGGCCCGTAACCTCGCTCAGCTATCCGTTCGGCGGTGCCGATGGCCGGGTGCTTGCCGCCGCGGCAGCGTGCGGTTTTGAGACCGGCTACACCATGCGGTTTCCACGGCTCGTTGATCCGCCGCTCGCTATGGGCCGGTACGCGATCTACGGATTCGATACGCCGTTCTCGATCCTGCAGAAGGTCGAACGGGGACGACTGTATCAACTCGAGCGGTTCAAGGCGCGCGTCACCCACGGACTTTCGGCCGGCACGCGCCTGCTGAACCGTCTGCGATCACCCCGCTAACCGACGCTTCCGAACAATTTCTTGCCAACTGCAAGTCGATGTGCTACTTTCCGGTTTATTCCGAAATCGACGAGGTTTTGCAGAATGGAAACCGGCAAACAGACGACTCAGAAATACCCTTATAAAGAGATAGAACAGCGCTGGCAGCAGCGCTGGGCCGAGGAAGGCGTCAACCGGGCGCCCGACATGCCCAACGCCGACCG
>CAYPYM010000290.1:0-2168 GCA_964414435.1 uncultured Ignavibacteriales bacterium
ACGTCGCCCGTCTTGATCGCCGCTCTCGATTGATCGAGAGCGCTCTCGGCCAGGACACCGTCGTGCAGGGTGCGTTTCCACTTCTCTTCGAAGTCGCCCTTGATAAATTTGCCCCAGGTGTCACGGACGATATCGTAGCCGCGCAGGTCGCGACCGGTCGCCAGCATGCCGGCGATCTCGATATCGGCCTTGCCGTCGTACAGCGGCAGGATCATCGGCTGAATCACCGACAGGCTGCCGTCGACCGCGCGCGCATCGCCCCAGCTCTCGAGAAAATGGGCGCGGTTGATATTCCATTCGACATTCTGCCCGGTCTCGTCCTGGTGCAGCCCGACCCGGATCGCGTGCGGCACTTTTTTCAGCGCGCCGGCGAAATCGATATCGGCCGGGGTGTCATACGACGGATTCCCACCGACGACGAACAGGTACTGCACCTTGCCGCCCTTCATGTCGTCGACGAGCTGCTTGAGCGCGGCGGTGTCGGAGCGGAGCGTGTCGGGTATATCGACCAGGGTTATCGTTTTACCGAGATTGCCGAGCGCGTCGTTGATCGCCATGACCAGCGCGTGCACTTCGGCCGGCTGACGGCGGCCGGCGGTGACGAGGCTCTCGCCTCGGGCCCGGAGTAGATCCTTTGCCAGCGGTGTCAGCCATTTGTTACTTTCGCCGGGGGCGGATGGAATCGTCACGCCATTGAGCGCATCAATCTTCAGTCCCTGCTTTTTCAACTCGCCGGCGAGCGCGAGCGCAAACCCGCCGATTTCGGTCGAACGAAGGCGCATGCGATGGTCGGCCATGCCGCCGGTCAGCGTCATGAGCGGCTCGACCACATACAGCCGATTCATCTCGTCTTCGGGGTCTTTCACCCGGCGGCCGTCGGCAAAGCCGAGCGTCGCGGCGACCGCCTCGCTCTCCGCGAGCAGGAAGTCGGAATCGAGCGCGAGGATGACCTTGGCCTTATCGAAATGACTGACCGGCTGATAGTCGCGGCCGGTGGCGGTGCGGACACCCCGGTAGACGGTCTCGTCGTTGACCGGCTCCCAGGCGATCCAGTGGGCCTTCGGGAATTTCTTGAGGAAATCGCGGCGGAACTGCGCGACGCTCGGCGACGCAAACGGCTCCCAAAGCACGGCGAGGCCTTCGCCGCCGGTCTTATCGAGCGCGAGATACTGCTCCTGCCACCAGGTGATGAACTTGGCCCAATCGGACTGGCCGCCCTTATTCAACATATAGGGAGCGCGATCGGGATCGTACATATCGAGAATCGCGGCCTGAATCTGCGAGTTCGTCTTGCCGCGGCTCGACGGATGCAGCTTATTGCCCTCGATCTTGGTCGGGCGCCCCTCGTGCGACTCGACCACGAGGCCGTAGTTGGACACGCCGTACGGCATGGTTGTGGCGTAGTGAAGCGGGATGCCCGGCATGATTTCTTCGGGAGCGTGAACATACGGAATGATCTTCTCGACCGGGCGGCGACAGCCGGCCAGACCGGCCAGCGCCATGGAGGCGCCCATGAGGGTCAGGAAGGAGCGGCGGCTCCAGGAGTTGTCCCATTCGGACGCCCCCTGGGGGAATTCACGATGCAGCCATTCCTTGAACTCCGGCGTGCCGGCCAGTTCGTCGAGACTGCGCCAGTATTTCTTGCCCGTCAGATTGGATTTATTCTTTAGCGATGACACGTTGAGCAATCCTCCGACGGCTTGATATTCCGTTCTTTCATGGCGCGCTTGGCGTATTCGAGCTGATCCTTCGGCGGCGTCCAGGTCATGCTGGTGACCTGATCAAGCGGGCGAATGTGCATTTCGGGGTTGCGATGGCAGTCGAGACACCACTGCATGTTGAGCGGCTTCTTCTGCTCCACCACCTCCATCTGGGCGATATTGCCGTGACAATCGAAACACCCGATTCCCTTGGTCACGTGCGAGGCATGATTGAAATAGGCGAAATCGGGGAGCTTGTGGATGCGAATCCACTGGATCGGCTCGCCGGTCGCCCAGCTCTCGCGCACCGGCAGGAGCTTTTCGCTTTCGGGCAGGATCATCTTGTGGCAGTTCATGCAGGTCTGGGTCGCCGGCACGGTGGCGAAGGGGCCGACCTCCACCCCGATGTGACAGTAGCGGCAATCCATGCCGAGATCACCGGCGTGCAGTTTGTGGCTGTAGGGAACC
>CAYPYM010000290.1:2178-4872 GCA_964414435.1 uncultured Ignavibacteriales bacterium
AGGACGAGGGCGTGAGCCGAATCCCGGCTCAGGTTCGCCGGCCGAGCGTACTCGACCTGGAAATGACAATATCGGCAATCCATCCCCAAATCACCCGCGTGTACCTTGTGGCTGTACTGTACAGGTTGAATGGGCCGATAACCGACATCGGTGTACTCAGGTGAACCGTAGTACCAGAAAAATCCGACCACGGCCGCGACAAAGACAACAGCCCCGACTCCCACGATCAGCGGCAGCCGGTTTGTCCATCTGGGAAATACTTGAGCCAACGGGTGCGTTCTTTATCTTGTGAAAGGGCAGGCCCGGTCTGCGCTGACCCGCCTCCGCTTCGGTTCCGACACTCTACGTTTGTGTAAACAGTTTGAAAGCATAAGCGACAATTGACTGCTTGTCAACAGAAAAAGAGCCGATCAGAGAACAAATTGGTCCACGTATCATGCTTCGCGTACCGTTCGACCAGTCGAACGACCGACTCTTATATCGACAAATTCGACCAACAATAGCCACTAGCGCCGATGCTCGTTCCGGCACCCCACTCGAGCGACCGACTATGTTCTCACGAACCCTTTTGACGGTCCTTATCTTATCAATCTTAAGAGTAGACAAAACTGTCCGCAACAACAAAATAACTGTCAATCGCTGTCGCGGATCAATTGCTCAGCACCATGGCCGCCGGTCCGGAAGATGATTGCGTCGATTCCGCCGGTGAAAAGCCGCACGATGGCGTGAAGAATTACAGGATCGCCCGCACCGCGCCGTCGACCATCATCGCCGTGAACAGCGCAAAGAGATAGAGGATGGAATAACCGAACAAACTGCGGAAACTCTGCTCCGAGTGCTCGCGGCGCAACCGGGACGCCTTCTGAATGAAGAGCCCGCCCAGAACGGCGGCGGTCGCAAAGTAGAACCAGCCGGCCCGGAAGAGAATCAGGCTGAGGCTGACCCCCACGACCACCAGCGTATAGACGAAGATCTGATCGATCGTCTTCTGATCGCCCTTCACCACCGGCATCATCGGCAGGTCGACTTTCTCGTAGTCGTCCTTGCAATAGAGGGCGAGCGCCCAGAAATGCGGTGGGGTCCAGAAAAAGACGATCGCGAACATGATCCACGGCTCCCACGCCATCGCTCCGGTCGCGGCCGTCCACGCCCCCACCGGCGCCATCGCCCCGGCGATCCCCCCGACCACGATGTTCTGCGGGGTGGTCGGCTTGAGATAGAGGGTATAGAAGAGGCTGTAGAACAGGATCGTGCCGAGCGCCAGGGCGGCAGTCAGCAGATTGAAAAAGACGGCGAAAATCGCGACACCGAGGACGCCGATCCCAACACTGAACACGAGCGCCCCCGTCGGGCTGACCTGGTGCATCGGCAGCGGGCGGCGACGGGCGGTGCGGCCCATCTTCGCATCGATATCGCGTTCGAAATACTGGTTGAGGGCGTTGGCCGATCCGCCGGAGAGAAACAGACCGAGCAGCACCAGGAGAAATTTCACCGGGTGGTCCACCAGGCTGCCCTGGATGACCAGCGACGTGGTCCCCGTGAAGATCACGAGGAGCATGATCGACGGTTTGGTAAGCTGGAAGTAGTGCGAGAGCGTCTTTTTCATCTATTCATTACACCGGTTTACCCGGATGCCATGCGGCTGCCGGCTGTTTTTCAAACGTACCGCTGCCCGGAAAGGTTCCAAGCGGCCGGGCGATTCGCCCCGACCGATAGAATCGAGATCATCTATCCACATTACGTCAATTCGTCCGATTTGTCAACGGTCCCGGCCGTTCCGGACCGCATAATCTCCAGTACGCAGGTCATCGACATCCCGGTTGACTTTTCTCACCGGACGTTGTACCGTGGCCGGTAACACGAACACCGGAACAGATGGACCGTCGACACCACGTGAAGAGCATACGTACACGCCGCCTCATCGCTATCTGCGCCCTGCTCATCCTGACAGCGGGCGTCACGGCTCATGCCGCCCTGATCGAAGGACTCGTCACCGACGCTGTCTCGGGCGAGCCGGTCCGGCGGGTCACCGTTCGGGTCGAAGGCACCGGCCAGACCACGCTGGGCAACGACGATGGCCGCTATCGTCTCCGGCTCGACCCGGGGTCGTACACGCTCCGGTTCAGTCACGTCGCCCACTATTCCGAATCGATCAATATAACTGTGGCGCACAAGCCGGAGACGGTCGATGTCGTCCTGAAACCGTCGATCATCGAGCTCCCCGGCACCAAGGTCTACACCCGGGCGTACGACCCGGCCCAGCGGATCATTGTCGAGGCGATCGCGCACAAGAAGGCCTTGCTCGAACAGATTCACGACTACACCTTTGAAGCCTACACCAAGCTGATCATCCGCAAGCTCGAAGACACCGCGGTCGGCAACTACATCCTGATCACCGAAACGCAGTTGAAGGGGTTTTTCGAGAAGCCTGATCGTCTCAAGGAGATCATCACCGCCCGCAAGCAGTCGTCGAACATCCAGGCGGATCAAAATCTCGTCACGATCGGCCGGATCTTCAATTTCAACGAGAACCGCATCGACGTCGGCACGCAGGCGATTGTCACGCCCACCGCCAAAGACGCGCTCGACTATTATAACTACTACCTGCTCGATACGACGCTGGTCGACGGCCGACCGGCGTTTCGACTGGAAGTGGAGCCGAAGAACGACACCGACCCCCTGTTCAAGGGCGAG
>CAYPYM010000291.1:0-3415 GCA_964414435.1 uncultured Ignavibacteriales bacterium
TCTTGCCAATTGAATCCGGGGTGCGTAACTTGTGATTTCCAACGGATAGGACACAATGCGACCGATACCGGAAGATCTACATGCTATGCTGCGCGCGGCCCTTAGAGCGCAGGTGGAACTGGGGCTCGACGAGATGATTGTCGGGGCGATTCCGGTTATCGAGTCGGTGTCGGTACAACCGCAGTCTGATCCGGCCGCTCCCACGCCGCCCGCCGACGAGGCGTGGGTGAACGATCTCGATGTTGTCCGGAAGACATCGGGGCCGGCCGACCTGTTTGGCGGCGACGACAGCGCGACCGGTGAGCCGCAGTACGAATCGCTCGAGGCGCATTGCGCGGCGATCTGTGAATGTCAGAACTGCCCGCTCGGGGCGACCCGCACGAAGTTCGTATACGGTGTGGGAAATCCGAATGCCGATTTGATGTTTGTCGGCGAGGCGCCGGGTCGCGACGAAGATCGGCAGGGTGAGCCGTTTGTCGGCGCCGCCGGTCAGTTGCTCGATAAAATCATCAAGGCGATGGGGCTCACGCGCGATCAGGTCTATATCGCGAACATACTCAAGTGCCGTCCGCCGAACAACCGCGATCCGCTCCCCGAGGAGATGGCCGAGTGCTTCCCGTACCTGAAAGAGCAGGTCCGTCTGATTCGCCCGAAATATCTCGTGGCGCTCGGGCGTATCGCCGGTCAGGCGCTGCTCGACACCAAGACGCCGCTCGGACGGCTTCGCGGACAGTGGCACGAATACGAGGGCATTCCGCTGCTGGTGACTTATCACCCGGCGGCGCTGCTGCGCTTTGCGGCGTACAAGAAAGACACCTGGGAAGACATGAAGCTGGTGATGGCGAAACTGGGACTCCCGGTGCCGTCCTGACAACGAACTCTTAAGCGGATTGAGACGATAAATGGCTTACCAGACCTCACGGGACAAAGCACTCGATAAGCTGCAGCCGCCGCAGTCGCTCGATGCTGAGCAGGCGGTGCTCGGCGCGGTGCTCAAGGACAGCGAAGCCATCAACCAGGTGATAGAGGTCCTCTCCGAAGAGAGCCATTTCTACGTTCCGAAACATCAGTCGATTTACCGCGCCGCGCTTTCGCTCTACGAGAAAGGCGAGCCGACCGATATCACGACGGTCGCCACCGAACTGGCCCGCGAGGATCAACTCGGGCGGGTCGGCGGGCGCGTGTATCTGGTCGAACTGATCGAGGGTGTCGCGTCGACCGCGAATCTCATGGCGCACGCCAATATCGTGCTTGAGCGGTCGGTGCTCCGCCGGTTGATCTCCACCTCGAACGAAATCATCAGAAGCTGTTACTCCTACGAGCAACCGGTCGATGATCTGCTCGACATCGCCGAGTCGACCATCTTCCGTCTCTCCGAAAGCCGCCTTCGCAAGGGGTTCACGTCGATCAAGGAGCTGATTCCGGCGACGTTCGAGGATATCGAGAACATGCAGACCGAGGGCGGCGGGCTGACCGGCCTTCCGACCGGCTACAACGATCTCGATGTCATGACCAACGGTCTGCACAACGGCGACCTGGTGGTCGTGGCCGGGCGGCCGTCGATGGGAAAATCGGCACTGGCGATGAACATCGCCGAACATATCGCGATCGAAAGGAAGAAGGCGGTCGGGGTGTTCTCGATCGAAATGTCAAAGGAGCAGCTCGCCCTTCGTATGCTCTGCGGGCGCGCGCGGATTTCGCAGCAGAAGCTTCGGGCGCGCAAGCTTCGCGATGAGGACTGGAGCCGGTTGACAATCGCCGGCGGCCCGCTTTCGGAGGCCCCGATTTTTATCGATGATTCCCCGACCCTCAGTTCGCTGGAAATTCGGGCCAAGGCGCGGCGGTTGAAATCGCAGCACAATGTGGGACTGATCCTCGTGGATTATATCCAGATGGTGCACGGTTCGGGGCGGTTCGAGAACCGTCAGCAGGAAATGGCGAACATTTCGCGCGGTCTCAAGGCGCTGGCGAAGGAACTGGAGATTCCGGTGATCGCGCTTTCGCAGCTTTCCCGTATGGTCGAGCAGCGCGGGGGAGAGAAGCGACCGCAGCTTTCCGACCTGCGCGAGTCGGGGGCGATCGAGCAGGACGCCGATCTTGTGATGTTCATCTATCGGCCGGAGCATTACCTTGCGCATCTGGAAAAGACCGATCCGAAATATGTCGAGGTGCAGGGGAAGGCGGAGATTATTGTCGCCAAGCAGCGCAACGGTCCGACCGGGGTGGTGCATCTGGCGTTCGTGAAGGAATTCGCCCGGTTCGAGAATCTCGACACCCATCACGCCGAACTTCCGCCGGGAGTGGAGTCGGTCGGCGACAGCCCGTTTTAAGAGGAGCGTATGGCTTCAGGACTGCAATTGCTCGGACGGCGCGGGGTTGATTTCGTGAACGAAATCGGCGGCGTCTCGATCATGCTCGGCCGGTTTGTCGTCTCGCTCAAGGACTTCCACCGTTCGATCCGTCTGCTGGTGGCCCAGATGTATGAACTGGGCGTCCGTTCGCTCCCGCTTATTATCATCATCTCGGTGTTTGTCGGGGCCGTGTCGGCCTGGCAGGCGGCTTATCAGTTCAAGTTTATTGGCGCGCCATTGCGGTATCTCGGGCAGGCGGTCGGCAAGGCGGTGGTGATCGAACTGGCCCCGGTGCTCTCGGCGATCGTGTTCGCCGGACGGGTCGGCGCGGGGGTCACGGCCGAACTGGGCACGATGCGGGTGACCGAACAGATTGACGCGCTCGAATCGATGGGTATCAATTCGGTGCGCTATCTGGTCCAGCCGCGCATTATCGCCTGTGTCCTCATGGTGCCGTTCCTGGTGATGTTCGCCAATCTGATCGCGATTCTCGGTGCGCTGGTGGTGTCGATTATCGGTGTCGACATATCGTCCGAGACGTTCCTTTCCGGTTTTCGCAGTTCGTTCCAGTTACAGGATTTCATCAACGGTGAAATCAAGGCGGCCGTGTTCGGTTTCCTGATCGGGCTGGTCGGTTGTTACGAGGGTTTCAACACCGGCGGCGGGGCCCAGGGGGTGGGGCAGGCGACCACGCGTTCGGTGGTGATTTCGACCGTGCTCATCCTTATGTTCAACTTCTTTTTCGCGGTCCTGTTGTTCCGGTTGTAGCCATGAGTGAAATGCTGCTTCAAATCGAAGATATCCACAGGCGGTTCGGCCCGCAGGTCGTGCTGGACGGAGTCAGTATCGATGTCACCCGGGGCGAATCGGTGGCGATTATCGGGCGGTCGGGCTCGGGGAAATCGGTCTTGCTCAAGCATATCATCAAGCTGCTGGAACCGGACTCGGGCACCGTGCGGTTCGATAACATGGATCTCGCCGAGGTCGACGGCAAGACGCTCGTGTCTATCCGGCGGCGGATCGGCATGCTTTTCCAGTCGGCGGCGCTGTTCGATTCGATGACG
>CAYPYM010000291.1:3425-4859 GCA_964414435.1 uncultured Ignavibacteriales bacterium
GACGGTCGAGGAAAATGTCGGGCTGGGGCTGCGTGAGTCGCACGAACACTCCGGCAAGCGGATTCACGAAATTGTATTCGAGAAACTCGACCTGGTCGGTCTCGCCGACGCCGCCCAGAAGTATCCCTCGGAGCTCTCCGGCGGCATGCGCAAGCGGGCGGGGCTGGCGCGGGCGATTGCCAACGATCCCGAGATGCTCTTGTACGATGAACCGACGACGGGGCTCGACCCGATCACGTCGGATATGATCGATGATCTCATCGTCGAGTTGAATGAGAAGCTCTCGGTGACCTCGATTACGGTCACGCACGACATGAGGTCGGCGTTCAAGATCGCCAGCCGCGTCGTCATGCTCTACGAAGGCAAGGTTCAGTTCGACGGCAGTCCCGAGGAACTCCAGAAATCTCCCGACCAGGTTGTCCAGCAGTTCATCACCGGGCGTTCGACCGGTCCGATCCGGGTGCGGTGATGACCATCTCCAAAAAAGTCAAGACAGCGTTCTTCTGCACCCAGTGCGGCGCGCAGCATCCGCGCTGGCAGGGGCAGTGCCGCGAGTGCGGCGCGTGGAACACGTTAGTCGAAGAGCGGGTCGCCAAACCGGTGCCGGGGCACACGGCCAAAGGCATGGTCGCGGAGCGGCAGCGCCTTCCGGAGATCAGTCTCGAAACGACGGCCGGGCATACGAGCGGCATCGTCGAATTCGACCGCGTGCTCGGCGGACGGCTCCTGCCGGGGATGAGCGTGTTGATCGGCGGCGAGCCGGGGATCGGCAAGTCGACCCTGCTGCTTCAGGTGGCCGGGGCGTACTCGGCGCAGGGGCTGAATGTCGCGTATGTTACGGGCGAGGAATCGCTCGCGCAGATACGCCTTCGGGCGGAGCGGCTGCATGTGTCGGGGGAGAACATCACCGCGATCAACGCCAATTCACTCGAAGAGATCACCGAGCTGGTGTCGACCGGAGAGTTTCAACTGGTGCTGATCGATTCGGTCCAGACGGTGTCGTCCGATCAGTTCGATTCTCCGCCGGGAACGATCGCGCAGGTGCGCGAGGCGGCCTACCGGCTGATCATGCTTGCGCGGCTGAGAGACTTCGCGCTGTTTCTGGTCGGGCATGTTACCAAGGAAGGCATGGTGGCCGGCCCGAAAGTACTCGAACACATGGTCGATACGGTGATTTATTTCGAGGGCGATTCGACCCATCTTTATCGCATGCTTCGTGCGACAAAGAACCGCTTCGGCTCGGTGGCTGAGATCGGTCTGTTCGAGATGCAGAGCGAGGGGTTGATCGAGGTTTCGAATCCGTCGTCGCTGTTCCTCTCCAACCGCGCCGATGACGCCCGCACCGGGTCGGTCGTGGCGGGGATCTGCGAGGGGCGGCGGCCGATCCTGGTCGAGATCCAGGCGCTGGTGACCTCGGCCAACTACGGCAACCCG
>CAYPYM010000292.1:0-4847 GCA_964414435.1 uncultured Ignavibacteriales bacterium
AGATGTTCTATGCGAACATGCACCCGATTGACTATGCCCTCATAGTCGTTTACCTGGCGGTTTTGCTGTACCTGGGGCTGTTCAGACGCCTCCGCGGTGACAGCAGCGCCGGGAAGTTGATCCTCGGCGGGCGGCTGCTCACCCTTCCCGCCTTTGTCGCCAGTCTCGTCTCCACCTGGTACGGCGGCATCCTTGGGGTAGGGGAATACAGCTATCAGTACGGCCTGTCGAACTGGCTCGTGTTCGGGCTGCCGTATTATCTCGCCGCCTTTCTGTTCGCGCTTTTCCTTGCCAGAAAAGCACGGCGCTCGGAGGTCCTCACGATTCCGGAGCGGCTGGCGCAGGCGTACGGTGAAAAGACCGCCGCGGTCGGCTCGGTGATCATCTACCTCATGACGGTTCCGGCGGCGTATATCCTGATGATCGGCGTGCTTGCCGAGCAGCTCTTCGGGTGGCCGTTCTGGGTGGGTGTTCTGGCGGGGACATTCTTCTCGGTCATCTACGTTTACACCGGCGGGTTCGACTCCGTGATCCGGACCGACCTGCTTCAGTTCGTACTCATGTTTGTCGGGTTCGTGATGCTGATTCTGTTCGCCTGGGCGGAGTACGGCGGCTTCGAGTTTCTCAAGGCGAACACGCCGGCCTCGACTTTCACCTGGAACGGCGGCAACTCGAGTCTCTACGTGTTGAGCTGGTACGTGATCGCGCTGGCGACCCTGATCGAGCCGGCGTTCTACCAGCGCTGTTACGCCGCGAAGACCGAGAAGGTCGCACGCAATGGCATCTACATTTCGATCGCCTGCTGGGCGGTGTTCGACTTCCTGACCACGTTCAGCGGGATTTATGCCCGTGCGATCCTGCCCAATCTGGCCGACCCGGTCGCGTCGTATCCGGCCCTTGCGCTCAAGCTCCTTCCGGTCGGGCTGACCGGGGTCTTCGCGCTGGCATTGCTGGCCACGGTGATGTCGACAATTGATTCGTACGCGTTCCTGGCCGCCTCGACTTTCGGCAACGACATTGTCGGCCGCGCCTTTCGTCTGGATGACGCCCGGATCATGCGCTTCACGAAAGTCGGTCTGGTCGTATCGGCCGGGCTGGCGGTTGTGATCGCCGTGTTCTTCCGCTCGGTCGTCGAGATCTGGTATGCATTCGGGTCGATTGGAACCCCGGCGCTCCTGGTGCCGGTGTTTACGTCGTTCGTGGGGCGACGACGGCTGCCGTCGGGGTGGGCGCTGGTGTCGATTATCGGTGCGGCGATTCTCTCGTCGGTCTGGCTGGCGTCGAAGTATATCGGTCCCGACGGTTCCTACTGGTTCGGTGTGCCGCCGATCGTGCCGGGACTGATTTTGTCCATCATCATTTTCGCCGCGACCGCGAAAAAGGCCCGTCCGACCTTGCCTGAAACGGCTTTGTGACGTATCTTATCGGCCTATGGAACCTATTTACATGTCCAAAGACGGTGTCCGCAAACTCGAAGCGGCACTGAAGAAGCTGAAATTCGAGGAACGCCCGAAAATCGTGGCCGATATCAAGCGGGCGCGCGAACACGGCGACCTCTCCGAAAACGCCGAATACCACGCCGCCAAGGAAGCCCAGGGGCATCTCGAGCGAAAAATCGCCGAGCTGGAACACAGGCTCTCGCGGGTACAGACGATCGATACCGACGCTATCCCGACCGACAAGGTCTATCTGTACGCCAAAGTGGTGGTGAAGGATCTCTCCGACGGTGAGGAGGAGGAGTACACGATCGTGCCGGCCTCGGAGGCCGACGCCGAGAAGAATATCATTTCGGTGCAGTCGCCGATCGCGGCCGGTCTGCTCGGCAAAGGGGTCGGCGAAGTGGCCGAAATCCAGGTGCCGGCGGGCACGATCAAGTTCGAGGTGATGAAGATCAGCCGCGACTAGCCCGGGGGAGATAGAAAATGTAACGGCCGGTCATCGCGCAGATGGCCGGCCGCTTGATTTTCGTGGAATCGGTCGCGGGGGCTATTCTTCGTCTTCGTCGAAGGAACCCTCGACCGGATCCTCTTCGTAGTAATCGTCCTCATCGTCCGGATCATACCCGGCGGCCAGGTAGGCGCATTCGAGCGAGCAGTACATCTCGCCGTCCTGCTTGACCGCTTTCCCTTTGATTTCTTCGCCGCACTCAGCACAGCGCATGGTGGATGTCTCCTGACATTGGTCGCTTTCGGATTACCGCTTCTGGAAAAACATATTAACCGCGCGACAGGTCGATGCAACATCTTTTTGCCCCGATGCGGAAATTTCTTCCGGGCGGAAACCGGCAACCGGCGCGGCGAAACCGGCAGATGAGGACTTCTGCCGCCCAGCACCGCAACGGCCGGAGGACCTCCGTGGATACCTGCTTCCGCGCGTATCACACCCTTCGGGTGGCTCGCGCTATGGCTACCGGCGCCCAGAGGTGTGGCGTGGTTGGCGGCGGAAAGCAGAGCTGGCGAGAAGGAGCGGCGGGGAAATAAAACAGGCGCCGACCGGAATTCTGGAGTAAGAAGTCTTCTGACCCGGGAGGGGATGAAGCTCCCGGCGCGTTTGGTCACCAGAACTCGGACGACGCCCTGAATGTAATACGGATCGAGCCTGCCGGCGGTTTACCCCTTTTTGTAGCCGTCGACCGCCCCCGACCGGGCGTCCGGTCAAGAAGCGTGTCAGGACTGTGGGCCGGTTTCATTCCGGCCCGCGCGTTCGATCGATCCGTCGTGATCCAGCAAGCCGCTCAATCGGTTACGATATCGGCGACCTACCGGTCGTCGTCATCGTCTTCGTCGTGATACGACATGCGGTCATCGTTGTCGTCGAAGTATTCCTCGTCGTCGTCATCGTACCGACGGTACTTCGGCTCGTCGTCGTCGAATTCTTCTTCGTCGACAACTTCGGCGGCCGCTTCCGCACACTCCACCGAGCAATACACCTTGCCGCCTTTTTTGATCGGCTTGTCGGTTATCTTGTACCCGCACTCGGCGCAACGCATGGTGTGTCCCTTTTCTGTGTACAAGTTGGTTATCGTGCGATTCAAAAACCGGCTAATTATGCCGCAAAGTTCCCCGAATGCAATACTTTTTTGAAGGGGGCGAAAATTAATGTCCGGTGGGCACAAAATCGGCTAACCACTTTGGAGATCGGCGGTTGCGGGCACGAGCCGGCCCGGCATTTGAGCCGGCCCACTTTTTGAGGTGGCTCACCATTTATGGTGGGGGGCGATCGTGCCGGTGAGCCCCTCTCGACACAAAGAAATCCCGGGCCGCACGGGGCGGCGCCGGGATTGTCTGTTTATAGGCACGGCGGGTTGCGATTGCAACCGACCTGGTTAGATGTCGGTCACCTCGATATAGAGGAACATCGCAATCTGTGCCGAGAGAATCTGGTCCATCGCGATCTCCTTTCGTTTCGGGTTGGCGTTCTGGCCACGTCGACGTGTTGGTATGTACGTAAGATGGGCGGCGAAAGTTGCGCCGCCCGAGTCACTCTGCCGAATTGGTGCTCCGGGCCAGCTCGGCGACGTACGACTGTGACAGCCACGTACCCAGGTTCGACGACAACCGCCGGCTTCCCTCCACTTTCAGAAGGCCGTTGCGCCTTGCCCCGGCAAGATCGAGACGGCCCATCCAGATCCGAGCCATCGTCTCCATGGTGCAGCGCAGCACCAGATCGGCCGGGCGACCGGGGTGATCGTGGCAGGTTTCGGCCGAGCCGTCCTCGATAAGCAACCACCAGGAGCGGAACGGCTTCTGCAGGTCGGTGAACTCGAATTCGATCACCGCCCGCCGGGCGTTGATTTTGTCGAGCCGCACCCGCCGGCTGATATCGAGCATGAGCAGGTCGACATCGAGATCCTCCGCCGAGTAAGCGGTGCGGATCCAGTGATACCCCCACAGCCCGGCCGCATCGATCACCGGCTTGAGCGCCCGGCCGCACTCGGTGAGATGGTATTCGTAGCCCTCGCCGGGGCTCGGCTCGCGGTAGATGATGTCGTTGTCCTCGAGGGTGCGCAGCCGGTCGGAGAGGACCGAGGGGGAGATCCGCCCGAGCCCGCGTTTGAGCTGGGTGAAGCGGGTGCTGCCCATGAGCAGTTCCCGGACCAGGAGGAGCATCCAGCGTTCGCCGAGAATCTCGGCGCATTTCGAGACGGGGCAGAATTGCCCGTAGCCTTTCATATTCCACCGCCAGTTGAAGTTTGTTTGCTACCTCTGGTACGAATTTCGAACCGGGTTGTACGGATATCGAAGCGGAAATGGACGAAAATAATCCGTTATTGATAACAGCAAACGGCGCGGCTCGCCGCGCCACAAACAACCGTAATTCGAAAGGAGGCATAGTATGCCGATGGTCCACTGCAATTTTATCAAGGGTGTCTTCTCGGAGAAGGAGAAGCGCCAGGTGATCGAGAATGTCACCGATGCGCTCGTCAAGGTGAAAGGCGAGGGGATCCGCGACCTGGTCATGGTCATGGTGCACGAGGTCGAGAGCGGTAGTGTCGGCAAGGGGGGGCACACGCTCACGGCCGATGACGTGAAGGAGCGTCTGACGGTCCCGGTCTAGTAAGGTGTGCGGCGGGGCGCCCGATGGGGCGCTCCGCCCGACCGCTGCCGCGAGCGGGGGTTCCACAGCTCTTCTCTCCTGCCTTTTCGCACGCTCATATTTTCCGACAAGACGTTAAGTTGGCGTGACTTATCCGGGAAATGGGTTCGTTTGGTAATTTTCGTTTCTGATTTCCCGCGCTTTTCCCTCGATATGAGCGCAAATCCCCCTGAGGTCGTCATGGCGGCGAAGGCCGCCACCCAGACAAGTTTCATCTCAAGGGACTGAGCCACGTATCCAAACATACCAAC
>CAYPYM010000293.1:0-4843 GCA_964414435.1 uncultured Ignavibacteriales bacterium
AAGTACTCGATACTGCCCTTGCTGGGACGATACAAACCGAGCAGGCATTTCAAAAGAGTTGACTTGCCCGAACCGTTGGGGCCGACAATAGCCAGCGACCGTCCCGTTTCCAGGTCGATGTCGATCTTCGAAAAGACCTTCCGCGGCCCGAACCGCTTGGCCAGATTGCGCGCCACCAGCTTACTCATGCCGCCAATAAGCGGATTCGCCCGCGCAAATCAAGCTAAAAGGCACTACGCCGACCCACGAAAACGGGCCCGCGGCAGCAACCACGGGCCCGTCCTATAATTCATCAGCTAAAGGCACGATTACTTCGAACCGGGCAGCGCTGCCTCACGGCTCTTGATCTTGTACATCCGCTTCACCGGAAGCGTGTAGCGCGTTTCGTCCTTGTCGTTGATCTTGAACGTCAGCGAACGCTGCCAGTCGGACTTGAGCACGGGCTCTTTGACCGTGATCGTGCCTTCAACCGTCTCCCCCGCCCGCACCATCTTCGGCATATCGACCGAGTAGTAGTCAACCGGGAAGTCGATCAGGTCGAGGGTGTAGTCCTGCTTGTCCCGATTGACGATCTCGAACGTCGCCTTGCGCCGGGGCGTCTCGGTGAACTGGGAAACGTCGAGATGCGACGGCTTCAGGACCAGCGGGAAAGTGCTGTCCGGCTCCGGCTCCAGTTCCGAGTAGATGGTCAGCACCGTCTGCCGGTCCGGCGCGTTGGTCGTAAAGGACGGCTTCTTTGTCACGTAGCCGCGATAAGAATGAGTCGAAAAGAAAATGTCCAGCCGGGTACTGTCACCCGGCGCCAGCACCGAATCCAGCAGCGGTGCCTGGGTGCAGCTGCATCCCGGAATGACCTTGAGAATGCGCAGGGTGTCATCGCCGATCGAGTAGATCCAGAACGAGTGACTCACCAGCGACTTCTGACAGACCTTGCCAAAGTTGAATTCCGTCTCGGGCATGTAGAGCTGCGGTCCGGCCCATGCGCCGGCGACCGCGCCAAGTATCAACAGCAGAGCGACGGGTAAGATATAACGCAGTTTCATCGATATTGCTCCTTGGGCGTACAGTCTTCTTTTCTCTTTACAACCGGTCACCGGTCCCCGGCCGTGACCTTCGGACGCATCACGATATCGGATGCAGCAGGCGGTTCCAGCGGACTTTCTGGGCGAAGTGGACGACATTGAAAAGCGCCGCCCGCGGAACCGAGAGCGGGTCCTTCCATGAGATCTCGGGCGACGGCGCGACCGAATTATCCCAGGAGAAGTGTATCAGGCGCGCCCGTCCGATGATATTCTTGTCGGGCACCGGCCCCCAGTACCGCGAATCGTACGAATTGTCGCGATTATCGCCCATCATGAAGTAACTGTTGGCGGGCACGATATACGGGCCGAAATTGTCCCGGCTGTCGGCGCCGGACGGCGCCCGCGGCTGAATCCGCTGCGCCCCCGTGCTGGTCGTGTCGACGAATTTCGAATCGGGCGCATCGGGTACCCGCTTGCCGTTGACGTAGAGCGCCTTGTTGATCACCTGCACGGTGTCGCCGCCGACCGCCACGCACCGCTTGATGTATTTCGTCACACCGTCACCGGGAAACAGGAAGATGACGACATCGCCCTGCTCCGGCTTGCGCAGGCCGGGGATATCCCAGCCGAGAATCGGGACCTCACCACCGTAGGTGATCTTGTCGGCGAGGATGAAATCGCCGATGAGCAGCGTGTTTTCCATCGAGGACGACGGGATCATGTAGGCTTCAACTACAGTGGCGCGGATGCCGAAAAACAGCACCGCAATGAGGAGCATGTCGGTGAATACCCGCCAGGCCGGTCGGACCGTTTCGGTCCTGGTCTTCTCGCGACGGTTTTCGGTAGTCTGAACAGCGGATCCGGATTCCATTCGGTGTCCTTGTGTTATCGTCTGATATACTAACAGATTATACGCGACATGCGTTCGGCGGTTCGGGCCAAATCACCCCGTCCCGGGGTGCCGCGATCAGTGAATAATCGTAAACAGGCGGCTCCAGCGGACTTTCTGGAAGAAATGTATCCCATTGTAAATAAACAACCTCGGCACACTCAAGGGGTCCGACACACTGACCGGCGGCGACGGATACTCGTCGTCGTCCCACGACCAGTGGATTATCATCGCCTCGCCCAGAATGTACCGCTCATGCACAGCCCCCCAGAAACGGGAATCGCTCGAATTGTCGCGGTTGTCACCCATCATGAAGTAGCTGCTGTCGGGCACGATAAACGGTCCGAAATTGTCGCGGCTGTCCAGCCCGCCCCGCCCCCGCGGCTCGATCGGCTGGGTGAACTTGGCATGCGGCGGATCGGGGAATCGCACCCCGTTGACAAACAGCTCCTTGTTCTTGACTTCCACCGTATCGCCCGCCGTCGCCACGCAGCGCTTGATATACTTCGTCACGCCGTCGCGCGGATAAATGAAAATCACCACATCACCCGGCCGGGGATCGTGGATCGCCGGCAGCTTCCAGGTGACAAACGGCAGGTGGGCGCCGTAAACGAATTTATTGGCCAGGAGAAAATCGCCGATCAGGAGGGTGTCTTCCATCGAGGCCGACGGAATCTTGTACGCTTCGACAATCGACGTCTTGATGACAAAGGCCAGCACGACGGCCAGGAGAATCTGTTTGAAGTTGTCCCACATACTCTACGAAGTCTTTTACTCACATCCCTGTGTTCGGTTCATCGACCCGGCGTCTTTTCCCGCACGGGACGGCCGGGTATAGGCTCCATGTATACGAATCTGGACCGCCCTTGCCAAGTAAATGTTCGGACCCCGCGGGATCAGAACCCGCGGATCATCCGAAGGATATCGTTGTAGGTGACAAACACGACCAACGAGAGAATCGCCACGATCCCCACCTGCTGGGCGATTACCCGTGCCCGCATCGAAAGCGGCGAACCCTTGACCCGCTCGATCGCCAGGAACAGCAGGTGACCGCCGTCGAGCACCGGGATCGGCACCACGTTGATGATCGCCAGGTTCACCGACAGCAGGGCCATGAAGAAAAACAGATTGGCCGCACCCTTCTGGGCCTGCCGGCCCGATTCCTGGGCGATAAAGAGCGGTCCGCCGATCAGCTTCGGCGACACCTCGAGCGTCACCGCCTGCTTGACGAATTTGAGGGTGTACCAGACCAGCATGTTGGCCTGCAGGAATCCTTCCTTGATCGCGGCAATCGGACCGACCGATTCCTTGCCGATAATCTTCTCACCGAACCCGATCACACCGACCGTGTCAACGCTGCCGTCGAGATTCGGGATCTCGCCGATCGTCGTGGTGATTTGCTTGGTGAGCGTATCGGTCCCGTCCACCCAGGTCAGCTCGATCGGCTTCTCGACAACGGAGTTGATCAGGACCCGCAGCGTATCGAAATTCGACACCGGACGGCCGTTGAAGGCGATAATCTGGTCGTCGGTCTTGAGGCCGGCATTGTGGGCCGGTCCGTCCGGGGCAACCTCGCCCACCAGGATCCGGCTGTGATCGGTGATCGGGCGTCCGGCGAAATAGGCGATGCCCATGAGAAGCGCGATCGCCAGCAGATAGTTCATGAACGGCCCGGCGAATATCACCGCCGCCCGCTGGCCGACCGTCTTGGCCATGAACTCGTCGGGTGCGCCGGTCGCCTCTTCGTTGGGCTGCTCGCCGGCCATCTTGACGTACCCCCCGAGCGGAATCACGCCGATGCAGTACTCCGTGCCGCGATACGCCTTCTTGAGTATATGCGGCGGGAAACCGAGCGAGAATTGATCCACCCGGATACCCACTCTTTTGGCCACCAGGAAATGCCCCAGTTCGTGGATAAAAATCAATATGCCGAGGACAAAAATAAACGACCCAATGTTCAGCAGCATTTTGCCTTCCCTGTTTTTTCGCGTGCTGCGGTTCGGGCCCGGCGATCGGCCGCAAGAATATCGTCCAGTTGCGGCTTCGCGACGACCGGGACCGTATTGACGGTGCTCTCAATGATATCGGTTATTTCCGTGAACTTGCAAGAGCCGTTCAGAAAGGCCTCGACCGCGACCTCGTTGGCGGCATTAAACACCGCCGGTGCCGTGCCGCCGGTGCGGGCCACCTCGAAAGCCAGGCGGAGCGCGCCAAATCGCTGCAAATCAGGCTGTTCGAACGTCAGGTCGGACATGTCGGCCGGCTCGATCCGGCCGAACTCCGACTCCACCCGGTCGGGCCAGAACAGCGCATAGCTGATCGGCAGACGCATATCCGGGCTGGAAATCTGTGCAATTATTGACGAATCGACAAACTCAACCATCGAGTGAATGATCGACTGCGGATGAATCACCACCGAGACCTTCTCCACCGGCACCCTGAACAGCGCCACCGCTTCGATCACCTCGAGCCCCTTGTTGGCCAGCGTGGCCGAATCGATCGTGATTTTCGGTCCCATTTTCCAGGTCGGATGATTGAGCGCCTGCTCCGGCGTGATTGTATCGAATTTCTCAGCCGGCCACTCGCGGAACGGCCCGCCCGAAGCGGTAATAATCAGCCGCCGGACTTCGGCCGCCTTCCCCGCGGTCAGCGCCTGCCACAACGCGGAATGCTCCGAGTCGATCGGCAGGATCTTCGCCCCGGTCCGTTCCAAAATCTCCGGAAAGAGCGGACCGCCGGCGACCAGCGACTCCTTGTTGGCCAGCGCCAGCACGCCGCCCCGGTTGACCGTCTCCAGCGACGCTTTCAGGCCGGCGGCGCCGACCACGGCGTTGACCACGATGTCAACATCGAGTGCGGCCAGCTTGACCAGCTGCTCTTCACCGAACAGCAGTTCAACCGGTTCGCCCTTGAGTTGTTCGCGAAGATAATC
>CAYPYM010000294.1:0-2672 GCA_964414435.1 uncultured Ignavibacteriales bacterium
AATAATCAGGTTGGAATTCGCCACCGCGTTGAGAATCGTCTGAACCGGCAGCTTCAGCGCTTCGATGCGATCGCGGTCGAGGTTCACATGGATTTCGCGGATACGCCCACCCGAAACCGCCGCCGAAGCGACCCCCGGCAGATGTTCAATCTGCGGCTCGATCGTGTTGAGCGCGAGGTCATACAGGTCGCGCTCGTCCATGTCACCGGCCACCGAGATATTGCATACGGGCAGGTTGGAGAGATCGAAACGCAGCACCACCGGCTGCGACACGCCGGTCGGCAGGCGGTTGAGAATTCGATTGACCTGCTGTATGACATCCACGAGAGCAACGTCGAGATTGGCGTTCCAGTTGAAGTTGATCCGTACCTGCGAGATCCCCTCGCGCGTGGTCGACTGCACGTAGTCGACGTCGTTTACGGAACTGACCGCCCGCTCGATGTTGACCGTGACCGTCTGCTCCATGTCGAGCGGACCGGCGCCGGTGTAAAACGTGATCGTGCTGACCACCGGGATGGTGATATTGGGGAGAAGGTCGATTGGCAGCTGCATGAAGGAAACGACCCCCAGCACGAGGATCGTTACCGCGATCAGGAAGGTCGACACGGGATATCGGAGAGCAAGACGAGTCAGCCACATAGCGGGTCTCTCCAGATCACGGGGTGACCGTTATCGGGCCGCCGTCGTGGGTAAACTGCTGGCCCGTGGTGATGACGCTGTCGGCGTCGGTGAGACCGCTCAGAATCTCGGTGCGGGAGTTTTCTTCGGAACCGATCGTCACCGCCCGCCGGCGGGCCAGCCCGGCGACCGCGGTCAGCACATATTGTCCCTCGGCGTCTTTGAGCACCGCCTGCGTCGGGACGGTCAGCGCGTCATGCTGCTCTCCCAGGATGAGCGAGACGGTCGCGAACATGCCCGGCTTGAGAGCGTGGCCGGGGTTGGGGATGTCAATTTCGACCGGCATCGTTCGATTGGTGGGATCGACCGCATCGCTCAGGCGCGTCACGGTACCGGCAAAATTCCGCGCCGGAAAAGCGTCGACCGTGACGATCGCCCCGATCCCGGCCGCGACCGAAGGGACATCGTTCTCCAGCACACTCACGATCACCTTGATTGTATCGAGATCCATCAAGGTGAAGAGGCCGGCGTTCGACGCCGTCAGCAGCGCCCCCGGATCGACATACCGACGGGTAATGACACCGCCGAACGGTGCGAGGATAGTCGCATAATTGAGCCGCGTCCGGGCGGCGTCGAAATTCTCCTTCGCCACCTGCATCGCCGTCTGGGCAGCCTGATAATCCTGGTCCGAAATGAGCGCCTTCTGGAACAGGGCCGTGGCCCGCTCGAAGACGGCACTGGCGTCATCGTAGGTCGCCCCGGTCTGGCGATACTGCTGGGCCAGCTCGGTCGTATCGATATGAGCCAGTTCGACCCCCGGTCGAACCCGGTCGCCGATATTCACCGCCACACTGTCGACATTGCCGTACACGCGGGCAAACACCTCGGCCTGACGGATCGGCAGAACGTCGCCGGTCAGTTGAAGGGTCTGGGCGAACCTTGCGTGTTGCGGCAGTTCAACCTTCACCAGGGTCGGCGGCTGAGACCTCGCGGCCGGCCCCGACGGCCGGGTTGCGAAGCGGACGACCACGGCCGCTGCCAGAACGAGGATCGCCGCCACGACGATGATCCCGATTCGTGTCTTCACCGGGGACTTCCGTTTCCCTGCGGGAACCGTCCACCGAAGCCGACTCTGGCCTGCGCGTCAGTATCGGTGACCCGGCCGGCGCCCGTCCCGTCGGCAGCGCGAAGCATTCTGGAATTTCCGTCCCCTACGTCAACCCGGTTCATTGACACCTCAGAATAGACGTGCACTTGACCCCGGCGTTCGCCGGCGTACTGCCTGCAGTTAGGTTTTCCCGGAGAGTTTGCGGAAGGAGTGAGACCTGCACGGTAGCTGAGAGAATGAACACCCGACGGCGCGGCAAGTTCCCGGGCGACCTCCGATTTCGAGGCGTCCTCTGCCGACTGCGACACGATCGGGCCGGATACCGATGACACCAGAGCGCTTCGACTGCGGGGCCGAAGCGACGGCCGGTCGGACCAAACAAAAAGCCCGGCCTTTCGGCCGGGCTTCTGCTGTCAGCAGTAATCTGCTCTTACATCATCTCGTAGACCGCGGAGAGCTGGAAGTTCATCGCGTTTTCGCGGCCGGAGAGGAAGTTGAAACCGTCGAGGAACATGCCCGGATCGGTGTAGGTGTCGACATGGAGGCGGTTCCAGTGGAAACCGAAACCGAGATAGGTCGCGTTCTCGGCGTAGTTGAATTTGTCCTTCGTGGTGATTGAGGTCGTACCGAAGGAGTTCTTCAACTCGTTGGAACTGCGGTTCCAGACGCTGGTCGCGCCGAAACGGACATCCAGCCACTTGAAGACATCGGCGTCGAGACCGAGCTTGAAGTACGGCAGGAAGAAGTTGTTGTAGTCGTTCTCGTCGTAGACCGGCGTGCCCCCGGTGGTGAGGGTCTCGTACTTCTGGTGGTTGTACTGAACGCCCACATCGGCGACCGCGAACACGTTGGTGGCCGGGGTGTAGTTGATACCGGCGCCCAGGTTGATGGCCACGTTCTGATCGACCACGGAGTAGGTCATCGAGTCCACGGCGGCGGCGAAGTG
>CAYPYM010000294.1:2682-4836 GCA_964414435.1 uncultured Ignavibacteriales bacterium
TGCGCAGGAACTCGAGGTGCGGGATGAACGTGTAGTTCGGGTTGAGCTGACGGAACGAGCGAACGGCCAGGCCCAGGTCCCAGTAACCATCCGACTCCGAAAGCGGGTCACCGTTGGCTTTGTCGTCGGTGATCGCGCCGACACCGAGCCGGACCGCGATATCCCAGGCGCCGTCGGTCGAGGTCAGACCGGCGTTGAAATCGTAGTAGGCGAACGCCTGCTTGCTGCGGTCGTTGGCTTCATCCTTGGTGTAGCTGCTCTGCAGCGCGGAAACCCGGAAACCGAGATTCCCCATGCTCGTGCTGCGGCCGTAGAAGGCGTGGATGCGGTGGTTGTCCTTCAGCGAGTCGGAGAAATCATTACGCATCAGGCTGTCGTTGCCCATCAGATCCAGCGGCGGCGTCATGCCGACATTGTCGAAATAGGCGGCCAGAATCCACGGGTTGTCGCGGTTGATCTTGAAATGGACGCCGAAGCTGGCGAAGTCATTGGGGCTGGCGAATTCACCGATCGCCAGGTTCGGATAGTCGTTGATGCGCGACGGGTACATCCAGATATTGGCCTCGTCAAGCACGACTTCGTTCGTGCCGCCAAGGGTCAGCACGCGGGTGTCAGTCGCGAACGCGTTCAAACTCATGACGAGCAGAAGCGCGGCTGAGATCATTACAAATTTCTTCATTGCACTCTATCCTTTATGTGAGCAAATCTTCTTGTCTGGTTGAAAATTCGGCGGGAACGAACCCGCCAGTCGATGGATCACCTCAGTTGAATCTCCGCAACATCACACCATAGGCAAACCTCCTCCGGGTTTTCGCGTCGCCGCAAATCCCCGCCGTGTTCCTTTCAGACAGGTCCATCCGTCAGATCTATGTTCATCCATTGATGCGCAAAGCATTCCCTGTCAAAACCGTGCGAATAGTATATTTACGGGGCAGGAAAAACAAGAAAAAAATTAGCCAAATTCGACCCATAACAGAGGCCCCCGGCCGTCATTAAGAGCCTGTTGAACAATCGGTTACGCGGGGGCAAAAGGGCCCGTTCGAGACAAAGTCTACCAAATAGACCTTATTTCACTGACTGCCAGATCGCCTCCAGCTCGTCCAGCGTGAACTCCTTGAACCGCCGTCCCGACGCATTCACCTCCCCCTCCAGCTTCCGAAACCGCGCCATGAACTTATCGAGCGCCCGCTTGAGCGTCCGCTCCGGGTCGACCTCGAGCTTGCGGGCCAGCGACGCGGTCGCAAAGAGCAGGTCCCCGATTTCCTCGGCCGCCGCCGCCTTGTCGCCGGCCGCGATCGCCTCGCGGATCTCGCCGATCTCCTCCTCCAGCTTGGCCAGGACGTCATCCGCCTTCTCCCAGTCGAACCCTACTCCTCCCGCCTTCTCCCCGACCCGGAAAGCCATCGTCAGGGCCGGCATCGAGGCCGGCACGCCCGACAGGACCGACTCCTTTTCGCCCGATTCGACCTTGATCTGCTCCCACTGGTCGCGCACCTGCTGCGGCGACAGGTCTTTCTGTTCGCCAAAAACGTGCGGATGGCGGGCGATCAGCTTCTCCACCAGGGTCGTGATCGAGTCGTCGACCGTAAACCGCCCCGCCTCTTTGGCCAGCTGGGCGTGGAAGACGACCTGGCACATGAGATCGCCCAGTTCTTCCCGAAGGTCGTCGAAATCACCCTTTTCGACCGCCTCGACCACCTCGTAGGATTCCTCGATGAGATACGGAAGCAGGCTCCGGTGGGTCTGTTTGCGGTCCCAGGCGCAGCCGTCGGGCGCCCGCAGTACTTCGAGCAGCAGGATCAGCCGCTCAAACGGTGTCTTGGTGCGGTCCAGCACCGCGCTCTTCTTATCTGTCATAATTGTCGATATAACTTCAGATTGCAGGTTTGCAGCCGCCCCGCCGGCGGACATCTGCCGCCTTGACAAAACGGGGGGGTCGACCTATACTTGAAAGCTTAAACGCTTTCCGCCCGGGTTTTCTCCGCCCGGTCGGCGAATATACGGAACAGGACTGACATGAGCAAGCAAAACCCGTCCCCATCCGGCAAGTCCGCGGCCTATTCGCCGGCCGAGGTTGAAGACCGGCTGTACGAACGATGGATCAAAGCCGGCTATTTTGTGGGAAACGTTGATTCCCCCAAAAAGCCGTATTCG
>CAYPYM010000295.1:0-4833 GCA_964414435.1 uncultured Ignavibacteriales bacterium
GGTCATCTTGAACGTGCAGATACCGATCGGTTCGACGTGATCGACGAGCGGGTTGGCGGCATAAGCGGCCATGGCCTCGTCGAGCGTACCGTTTTCGAATCTTACCTTGTAGTACCGCGAGAGCTTCTGCCCCTCCGAGGACAGGGAAATCTGTCCGCGATCGGAGCCGGGGAACTGGGGGCGGAGACGGTTGACGCCGAACTGCTGCGCCAGGGCGCTGAAGCCGTTCAACTGGGCGAGCGCGACCGGGGACGCGGCGTCGCGCTGGTGATCGACCGTGACGTCATCCTTGAGCACCACGATGAATTCGTCAGGGACGTTACCGAGAAATCCCGGCACGTCAAGATACCTTCCCGGGTCGGTCGGCAGGAATTGTTCCGCGGCGTAGCCGGCGGACGCGAGCAATGCGAGGGCCATTGCGGCGATTAGAAACTTCTTCATGAGTCCTCCTCTAACGTGCGATGCAACTGGTTCAGCACACGGGGGGCCGACGGTCGCCGGTGAGAATCTCTGCAGGTTTAGTCCGGATTCGGGCCGGGGGTTCCAAGAGATGCGACCTGACGGCAAACGTACGGACGGTTGTGGGGCCGGGTTCACCTCCTTCGCATTGCGAGCAACGATGTCATCCCTCTCGATGCGAGGCGCCTGGGGGCGGGCGGATACAACTGTATCTGAATTGTGTCTGACTGTAAGTCAAAAAACGCGGACAAAAAAATACACGATAGTTGCCCGATTTCGGCGGTGCCGTCCCGACGGCCCTCTCCCCGCCTCCGGAGCTCTCATGCGATCAGCCTACTAGCCCTCCGATGCGGACACAAAAAACCGGCGGCACATCACGGTCCAATGTGCCACCGGCCTCGGAAGAGTCCCCGTTCATTGGCGGGGACCCGATGATGAGGTTTGTCTACTTGAGCAGGATCAACTTCCTGGCTTCGATCCCGTCGGGCGTTGTCAGACGGTAGAGATAGATACCGGATGACTGGTTCGAAGCATCACAGGTGATCGAGTGCCGGGCCGAGGAGAAACGACCGTCGGATTGACAGCGCCAGCATGTATTGTTCCGACCCCTTTAGTCCTTATTTAATTACGGTACAAGCACTACCGGTCGTTCTTGCGTATGGGCGATCTTTCAATAGTGGTTTATTCCCGTTGGCGGGGGGGCAAAGCCCCAAAAAAAGTCGCCCACTCGACAGGTGGCCTTGGATACATCCGCCGAAAGAGAGGGAGCCACCTGTCTTGAGGGCGATAAGAGGTCTTTGAAAGTAAGTCCGGTTGGGCGGGGGGTAAAATACATGTTTTTGCAGGTTTTTCGCTTTCGGGCAAAAAAAAGGGGGCGCAACCGGAGTTGCGCCCGAAAACGCTGTCTGATTGTCGCTCGCGGGGCGGCTCAGTGCGGCGGGTTGTTCTTGAAGAGCCAGTTCGTAAGGATGTCGATATCGGCCTGATTCACCACACCGTCGCCGTTCATGTCCCCCTGGCGAATGATCGTGTGGGTCGGGATTTCGGATCCGGCGACAATCGAGCCGACAATATCAAGGTCGCCTACGTCGATCATCCCGGAGTTATTCATATCTCCGAGGCTCTGTTGCAGCACCGACAGGTAGGCGTCGACCCGTCCGTAACCGTAATACGGATCGGGCGGGGTAACCGTCCCCCAGGCGAGCTCGCGCGTAGCGGTCGCCTGAATATTCGCCTCGGCTTCCATCGGCGTGACGTCCGAAAGGGAGCGGTCAAGCGCGCAGATCGCGGCCACGAGCGGGGCGGAGAACGACGTGCCGCTCCAGGTGCCCCAGTAGTATGGTCCGGGGAGGGCACTGTACAGGCTGATTCCGGGGGCGGCGACATCCACGCCGTCGAAACTGTTGGCGAAAGTCGCGATCCGGTCGTCGGGACCGATCGACGATACCGCGATGACGCCCGGATAAGCCGCCGGGTAGACCGGTGTATCCACCAGTTCGGCATTCCCGACCGAGGCCACCAGGATGACATTCATGTCGATCGCCCGCTGGCAGGCCTGGGTGAGCACCTGGCTGTTGGTCAGGGTGCCGAAACTCATGTTGATGACATCGGCGCCGTGTTGCACGGCCCAGTTGATCGCCTGGGAAACCGTGAAGCTGTTGCTCAGCCCTTCGCTGTCGAATGCCCGCGCCACCATCAGCGTGCACTTCGGGGCGGCGAGTCGAACCAGACCCGCCACGAACGTGCCGTGACCGTACAGGGTGCCTTCCGCCTCGGAGGCGTCGGCATCGCGATCGACAAAGTCGTGGGTCATGGAATCGGGAAGGGCGCTGAACATCGGGTGGGTGCGATCGATACCGTTGTCGATCACGGCGACCTTGACGCCTTCGCCGGAAGCGATGAGCTGCGCCGAATCGAGGCCGATCGAGTAAACCGCCCGCTGATCGTAATACGAGGGCGGCGCCTCGCCATCGAGATTGACCGGTACGCTTTCATCCGGGAAGGAGATGCTCATCTGGTACGTCTCGAGCATATCCATCTGGTAGTTCGGCTCGACCAGCTGGACCCCGGACTGACGCATGAGATCGCTGCGCTTGGTGTCGTACGGAATGCGGGTGGGGAACTGCACGAGGTACACGTGGAGTTCGGGGATGCTGTCGATCACCTGAACGCCCGCGCCGCTGAACGCATTGCCGGCGCCGTGACCATTGCCGACTCGAACGATCGCCTGGCCGGGAATGGCGCCGTCGGCGAGTGAGACTACCGTACCGACAAGAACGATCGCGGCGACGGTAATAAGCAGCGTCGTAAATCTGTGTCTGTGAGTCATGTGTCGATGTTCCCCATTTGTGCAGTCGAAATACCGGCTAACTCAGTTTCTGGCCCCGCTTGCGTTCGGTCCCGATACATTGTTCGTCGGTTGGGCGGACGTCTCCTTCCGGATATTACCGGACGGCTACTACAGCACCAATATAAGCATTTCTGCCGATTTGACAAGCCTGATTCGCCGGATCCAGAGCCCGAATCAGGCTCCTTGAAACCTCACCCAGCGCGGGGCGCAAGCGATCAGATCCGATCTCGAATCGGATCAATCGTATCCTGTCGCCGCCGATCGGCCGGTCAGACCTCAAGAACAAACGAGTAGGTCTCGTCGCCGGGACCGCTCACGAGCAGCGTATACTCGCCGGCCGGTACCCGGACAAAATGAAACACCTGAAACTGGTTGCTGGTAGCGGTGAGCACTCTCCGGGAGCGTTCCAGTCGGACCTCAAGGGCCTCGCCGGTCTGGAACCCGGAGACTTGTCCAATGATTTCATAGGTCCCGGGAGATCCGGGATACATGGAGACCTCGAGTTCGTGGTCCCCGGCAGTATATTTGAGTCGGCGGCTGTCGATAGTGGCGGGCCGAATTCCGGCCGGAAGCGGGAGCAGTCCGGAGTCGAATGTCAGCAGACCCCGGTGCTTGTCGCGGCCGGCGCGGCTGCCGCGGAGATCGCGGACAAAGCGGGCGATCAGGGCTTTCGCGGCCGAACGTAAGTCGTTGGATTCTTTGGACTCACGATGAAGGGCGGCAATCACCCCGTGGAGCCGGCGGACCTCTTCATCGGTCGCAATCAGGCGCTCGATTTCGTCCCGGCGGGCCGGATCGAGCGTCCCCGCGACATAGGCCAGCAGGAGCTCTTCGATGTTGTCTTTCCTGGACATTCGCACTTTACCTCACTCTTAAAGACCGATTGTCCGGCACTTAAAATACGTCGAATTTGTATCCCATCCGCTTGAGTATTCGCTGGAGCTTTTTCAGCGCCCGTCCCCGGGTCGGTCCGATCGACGAGATCGGCATATCCAGTTTAGCGGCAATATCTTCGTAGCTCGGTTCGTTTTCGTCGAAAAACAGCGCCATGAGCAGGCGGTAGTCCCGCCGCGGAAGTCGCGAGAGAGCTTCGAGCAGGAGCTGTCGCTGGCGGTCCTCGTCAAAAAGCTGGTCGGGCGCGTGATCATCCTCGCCCACCCGGGCGGACAGTTCGCCCGGTTCGACAAACTCGAGATTTCGGTCCTTGTAAAAGCGGTCGTAAATCTGGCGACGGGTGATCGTGGCGACATAGGAGAAAATCCGGTCGGCCGATCTCACCTGCGTGATATTCTTCACAAGCAGGTAACAGACCTGGCCGAAGATATCGAGACTTTCTTCCTGAGAAAGACGGCTGTCGCGGCAGATTGAGAAGATCAACGGCGAGAGCCGCTCCAGCAGTTCCTGCCAGGCGGCATCGTCGCCCTCTCGACAGGCGTCGATTATCGATATCAGCGAATTCTCATCCATTCATTGATCTCTCAACAGCGCAACAGCTTAAATAGTCTTACCCGGAGGCGCTTTGTCAAGCGCTCATATTGCCGGAGGCGGCGGAGAATGGCGCTCTTTTTTGGTATTTTTGATCCAGCGATCCGGGTCTTGTTTGGTGAGAGAGTGTACAGCAATACCTCTTCACGACCAGCTATACCTCTCGGTAAGTGAGCAAGAGGCAACCTCCCCCCTCGGTAGCAACTGCCTCTTGCTTTATTTTTCCGGTGGAAATCCGGTCCGGTGCATTTTCAAACAGAAAAGCCCTTGATGCCGACGAAGCAAAGGCCGTAATTGGGAGTAGGCGGTATCTTTTGGGGCACAACCGCAGTCTTTCCTAGCAGCGAAATGTTTGATATAACGGATATACCAGCGCTCTTGACCGAAAATCGCCTTCAAGGATTGGTCCAGTCGACCTTCGCGGGCGACTACGGTCGTTTCGTTCAGGAACTCAACAAGCAGGTCAACCGCCTCCTGGCCACCGACCTGCGGCAGGCGGCGACGTATGTCCGCGACCTCGAACCGATCTTTGCCCGTCT
>CAYPYM010000296.1:0-4822 GCA_964414435.1 uncultured Ignavibacteriales bacterium
CAGGCGTAGCCGGCCATGAGTCCCTGGTCCCCCGCGCCGCCGGTGTTCACGCCCAGAGCGATATCGGGCGCCTGCTGGCCGATCGCGTTGAGGATGGCGCAGGCGTCCGAAGAGAAACCGTACGACGGATCGGTGTAGCCGATCCGATGGACGATCTTCCGGGTGAGTTTCTCGATATCGACCCAGGCGTTGGTGGTGATTTCACCACCGACAATCACCAGGCCGACCGTGACAAATGTCTCGCAGGCCACCCGTCCCTGCGGATCCTTCTCCAGAACCGCGTCGAGTACGCCGTCCGAAATCTGGTCGCACAGTTTGTCGGGGTGGCCTTCGGTGACCGACTCCGAGGTGAAGAGGAAATTCCCTTCGGACATTCTGTCATCTCCTTAACATCAGTTTGATTGTCACGCTGGTGCGGCGGGCGCGATCAGCAGTCGTCCACGCGGGACGTGTCGCCGACATTGACCTGGCGCTTGCTCCCCTTCACAACCGCCCGCCGTCCGACCAGCGAGTTGTCCAGGACCATGTCACTGATATGCGCGTCTTCGCCGATAATGCTGTTTTGCACAACCGACCGTTCCACCACCGCCCCCTCGGCCACCGAAACGTTCGGTCCGAGCACGCACTGTCTTACCTGTGCCGTCGGCGCCACGAATACGGGCGGTACCAGAACTGAACCGTCGACCGGTGCCGGCTGCGGCAGCCTCGTGAGGATCTCCCGGTTGGATGAGAGCAGGGTCTCCTTCTTGCCGCAGTCGAACCACCCGGTGACCTCGAACGGGGCAAACTTGACCCCTTCTTCGATCATCCGGTGAAGAGCATCGGTCAGCTGGATTTCGCCGCCGGTCGTGGTGCCGCTGCGAACCAGTTCTTCCAGATGCTTCTTCAGCAGGGCCGACTCGCGGAAATAGTACAATCCGATCAGCGCGAGATTCGTGCGGGGCTCGTCGGGTTTCTCTTCGAGTCCGGCAATATAGCCGTCGCTGACCTCAGCGATGCCAAACCGGGTCGGATCCTCAACCTGGCGCAGACCGAGCACGTAGTCGCCGGCCGAGACAAACGCCTCGCAGTCGCATTCGACCACGGTGTCGCCGAGCACGATCAGCACGGCCTCGTCGGTAATGTCTTTCAGCGCCAGATGCAGCGCGTAGCCGAGCCCGAGGAGCTTCTCCTGCGGCACGAAACGGCTGTTAAAATGGAAGTGCCGACGCACGTAATCCATGATCTGGTCGCCGTGATGCCCAACGACGAAGATGACTTCTTCCGGCTCGAGCGGCACCAGCGGTTCAAGCACATGCGCCAGCACCGGCTTGCCGCCAACATGCAGCAGCGCTTTCGGTTGCGTGATCGTATGGGGCTTGAGACGGGTGCCGGCCCCGGCAACGGGGATTATGACTTTCATACCCTTGCTCATACCAAATTTTCAGTAAGGTATTGCGGCACGGAGATTTCCGCAAGCAATATCTTGATTTCGGAGATTACAACACACGCCGACGGCGTCAGTTCCCCGGCGACACCGGGAAGCGCACCCGCTGGCCGGAAACACCATCGGGCTGAAGAATCACCGGACCGGTCGCAGCCAATTCGTACACCCCGATTCGAATCGCCGCGATGGGCCAGGCAAAAGCTACGGTACGGGCGGCCGAGGCGATCGCACCATCGCCCCCTCGGGCGGCACACAGGGGACCGAAATCGTAAGGGAATACCGGCTGCTTTCCCTCGGGGAGATTGGGATCGGGGGTCTCAATCCGAAGTGAGACTCCCAGCGGATAATCGACCGGGCGGTTGAGACGGAAGTACGCTTCGAACCGGTACAACGTATCATCGAGCGGCTCCAGCCGGTACCCGACCAGCTCGATCGCCCCGTCGACATACGACGCCTCGGACCCGAGCGAGTCACCGTCGAGCGCTCCCAGCGAAGCCAGCAGAGCGTAATCCGTAACCGGGTGGTTCGCCATCAGGGTCGACAGATCCCCCGCCGATTCAGGAAACAGTTCCGCCGCCAGATAATTGCAGGCGAACCGATGGCACGTGCTGTCGGCCAGGGCGAACCGGCGGAGCAGGGCCAGGCGGTAATCGGCATCAAATGCTCCCTGGAGCCGATGCGGGTCGAAGGTTGAGTCGGACACGAATGCCTTCCAGGCGGCAAAGAGGTGGGACTTACGAGCCAGGGCGGTATCGGTACGGTGTACCTGCGCCGCGACGGCGTAGAAATCGGCCGCCTGCACGAACTGAAGAAGGCCGTCGGAGACCAGCCGGTCGGCTCGATAAACGAGCCGCGTCCCGAGCCGGGTGATGACCTCATTCCAGTCTTCGTTGCCGAGCAGACCGGGGTGGGCCATATAGAGATCGGCGAATTCGTTGGTGATGGCGTCATACGTCTGGAACCGTCCGGCCTCGATTCCGTCGAGCAGTTCAATCGCCTTCTGCGGGAAGTCCTTCGGATTCGAGCGGGTATCGTAGGCCGGTTCGCGCGGATCGTAACCGCACCCCGACAGCAGCAGCGAGAACAACAACAGGCCGCTCAGGAAAAGAGCGGCGATTCGTAACGAAGGTTGCGCGAGCATCGATACCCCTGCACTCGACAGTCCCAGATCAGAAAATGTGCGGGAACGTGCCGATCCAATCTTCTATGAGAAATTGCACCCGGCCGATCAGGAGCGACACGCGCGCCATGACGGTGTAGCCGAAGTGTGCTCCGAATGCGACCATAATGAACCAGATCCCGACTTTGGCGGTCACGCCGAGGGCGCCGGTGTGTTCTTTCGAGAAGTAGAAATAGATGATTGTCGAAATCACACCGATCAGGATGATCAGGGTCAGGAATACCTGGTAATCGTAGCGGTAGACCTCGAACGATATATCGTACGGACCAAGCGTGCGGGTGGAGTCGGGACGGTACACGTAGCTGGCGGTATACGATCCGCCGCCGTCGTCGACAATGCTCACCCCCGGTATCTTGTTGTCGCCCTTGATCACCAGCACCTGCTGCGATTTGTCGTCGGGACCGCGCAGCTTAACACTGACCGCCAGCCGCTTCACCGGCGGATGGGTCGGATCGGTGAACGTGCCGCTGATCACGACGCTGTCCCCCCCGCGCCGATCGACCTCGGCCTTGCTCAGGGTCAGCCGTCCGACTTTCACCGGGGCCGACGATACGGCGGCGGTATCGACGATCGTCAGCACGTCGGCGTTGTCGGCGTAGCTGAGGGTGTCGACCGCGACCGCTTCCGTCTTGGGCGTCATCGTGTCCTGTGTCTGCGGCAGCACCAGGCCGTGGAGCTGAGAAACAAGGAAGATACCGGCTGTCACCGCCATGACAAACGACAGCGGTGTGCGCGAGACCCAGGCGTACTTGGAAAAGAAGCGGGCGAACATGAGCACGCCGAGCAGACCGGGGATGATCAACAGCCATCGACCGCCGGTCATCGGATCCCACAACTGCTGGATAATCACCGTATCCCAGATCAAGCCGACATAGTAGCCGGCCGACAGGCCCGCGAAAATGTGCTCGGCCAGCTTGTAAACCGGGTTGTCCTTGTACAGGAAGGACATCAGGGCGAGCGTAAAGAACGCGATGACCCAGATCTGGAAAATCTCGATGCCGCTCATACCGAGACCTTCCTTCCGCGTTTGCCCATGAAGTAACCGACGTTACCAACAATCACGAGCGCGATGATCAGCAGGTGAACCAGCGACTGAGCGTCCATCCCGCGGAACGCCGTCCCTTTCTCACCCACCAGCAGCTCGTATTCGGCGGCACCGCGCATCCCCCCGAGGAGTCCGACAAACTGCCCCGAGGATACATACGCATAATAGCGGGGAGCGCTCACGGCGGTTGTCCCGCAGCCCATCGGCACCCCGTACTGGGCGTTGACGATCGACACCCAGTAGTCCGCCGTAGCGTTGTCGGCAACCTCAAAGATGAATGCGACGTCCTTGTAGCTCTTGACCTTCCGCATCAGCGGGAGGCTGTCGAGCGGCGTGCCGCTGTTGTCGGTCGGGAAAATGCTCTTGATCGACTGCCCCATCCCCTGCAGCACCGCGACGTAGTTGGCCTTGTAGCCAAGATTGACGAAGTCGACGCCGTAGGTCTTGTTGTACTGCTTTGCCAACTCCCGGGTGACCGTCTCGGCCATGGTCGGTCCGCCGAGCGGGATGTTGCTCAGGGTGATGACTTTGCAGTTCTTGCGGAAAAACTGGTGGAGGGCGGCGCGGGCCATCGGCTCGCATTCGGCGATCGTCGACGGATAGTAGTCGAAGACGAGCATCACTACCGACGAATCGGGAAGATCGTCGATGTAGTCGTACAGCATGCGCGATTCGGGAGTGATCGTCACCGGGAAACTGGCCGGGACGATAAACGGAATGACTACGGCGATGCCCACCAGGAGGTAGACCCAGCGGCGGTCGATCTTGTCAAATCGCTGCCAGATATTCACCGCTTACCCCTTCCCCATGTAGGTGCGCTCGATACCGAGGATGATCCGAAGCGACATCGAAGCCGCGCCGAGCGCCGCCCCGATCAGGATACCCCGCTGGACCGACATGTTGACGCCGTTCATGACATAGGTATTGAGCCAGGTCGGGACATCGCCCGGGAACAGATTCAAAAACGCCTCGCCCATCGGCACCCGCCAGAGCATGATCATAATGGCGGTAAGCAGCAGGATGGTCGATTCGGCCGAGCGGGCGCGAAACGCCCGGTAGGCCGCCGACGCGATATAAAACGCCAGCATGGCGAACATGGTCGCCATCATGGGGGAATCGAGATAGAGGAACAGCCAGTTGTAAATGGAACCCTCGCTGCGACCGAACAGGG
>CAYPYM010000297.1:0-4821 GCA_964414435.1 uncultured Ignavibacteriales bacterium
CGAAGGGTGACGGGCAGAATCCTCGGAGCAAAGTCTCTGTTCGCGTCATGCTTCGACTCCGCTCAGCATGACGGGTCGGCGTCACCCTGAGCGAAGTCGAAGGGTGACAGCCTTACGCAATCGTTCGGGAATTCCCCCTTAGGTCAAATCCCCTTTGCTATCCTCAATCGGAATCCGACGACCAAATTGCTTGTACCACCCCATGCAACACTGTCCGTGCTCCGGGGATTTGATGTTGTTCAATTGTACTGGGGAAGAATGAGCAGGTGAAAACCCTTGTGGTTTTGACTCCGGGGGCCTACACCCCCAGCAGCACGAACGCGCTTGACAACGCCGGGTTCTCCACCGGCTCTCGGATCTGCCGGACAGAGTTGACAAATATCTCGAATGCACTATATTGAATGCAGCGGGTGCACCTTAAAGGGGAGAAGTATATGTCACACTTCTGTGCTGCTTTGCGGGGCCTTACTGTTACTCTCGGCATTTGTTTGACAGCGGCAACCACACCGGCCCAGGAACTGGTTACCCGGAACGACTTTACCTGCTCTGACACGACTACACCTCTCTACTGGTTGGGCTTCTGGCCCGAAGTGGCTATCGACGCCAAAGGCAACATAAACGAGGTCAACCTCGTGTTCCTTGATACGGTTGGAGAGGACGTCTGGTGTCATCAATACACCAAGTTCGACCGCTTCGGCCATCAGATGCAGCCGGTGGTGACCTTCCTGCCGGATTCCTCCAACGCCGACACCGTCTGGAATACCTACGGGATCGCACGCATTGACTGCAATGACGAAGGCACCGTGGTGATTCCGTACCGTGTGAGGAACGGCCCGGCGTACCCGCTTTACCGCCGGTTCATGGCCCTGTTTGACCCCCTGGGTATGGCAATGGGGGAACCGATCTGCGCGACCTGCCGGCCCCAGGAGACATTTACCTATATGCCGCATCCCCGTGGGATGATTAACAACAACGGTCTGGCCGGGATGATCTGGCGAAGCCACGGCTGCCAGGTCGGCCTTCCGGATTCGGTGTGGATTCGTCTGTACGATACCAAGACCGACAGTCTTTATCCCCTCTGGCGCCCCACCGTCGAGGCGCAGCCCTTCAGTGCGTACTGTGGGCGGGAGGCGGCTTGTCTCGGTATCGCCGACGACGGCCATGTCGCCGCGGCCTGGATCGCCGAAAAGATCTTCGCCCATATCTACTACACCGTGTACAATGCCGACGGCACCCAGGCTTTCCCGATCACTATGGTTGACTGCGATGCCGGGTTCTACGACTCCGCTGCCTGTGTCAGTTCTTACACTATCACCGCGGACATGGCGATGGAACCGGACGGCGACTTCTACATCTCCTGGTACGATCGACAATTCAGCTACCAGGATGTGCGCGCTGTATCCGGTCACGTCTGGATGAGAGGATTCAATTCCGATGGGACACCCAAGTACAATGCCATGCGGGTGACCGATACCGACTCGACCTGGCTCATTGACTACCAGCTTGTCGATACGAAAATAGCCTGCGATACCGCCGGCAATGTGCTGGTCATGTGGTCCGATTCCCGTCTCTGGCCGGAGACCGACACCAGCGGACTCATGGCGGATGTCTTCCTGCAAAAGATAGATCCCGCCGGCAACCTGGTGGGACCGAATTTTCGAGTCAACGATATCGGCGGGGTAGCCGGTCTCTTCGGGACTCATTGCAGCGCCGATATGAACAACGCCGGTCAGGTGGTGGTCATCTGGCGGAACTACCTCCAACCCGACAATGTGCCCAGCATTAAGGCTCAGCTCATGGCCTACGACGCGGTGGGGCGGTTTGTGCCGGGCGATATCAACTATGACCTGTCGGCCGACGTCGCTGATCTAAGTAATCTGGTAGACTACATGTTCCGCGGGGGCCGCAACACCTTCTGGCCGCGTGACCTGATCAATCTCGATGGTGTCGGCGGGGATGAGGTGAATATCTCCGATCTGGTCTGTCTCGTCAACTACCTGTTTGGCGGAGGTCCGCCGCCGGCCACGCCGTACGAGGGTATCCGTCCCGACCCGGGGCCGGTGCAATTGCCCGGGAAAGGGGCGCCTTCGATCGACCAGCCGCTCCCCGACGCGATTCCAGATCCGTTCGATGTCACTCAGCGGCAGCAGTCGATGTAGTATTCTGACTGGAAGGGAAAGAGAAGAAGATTCGGCTTGAGGGCCCGTCAAGACCCTTGTGGCCCTGACGCTCTACATCCCCAGCAGAACAAACGCACTCGACAGCGCCGGATTCTCCACCCGCGCCGTCGTTGTCGCCACCGCCGCCCGATAGGCGCCAGGGACATCGTTCGCAATCCGGAGCACACGATAAAACTCGATCATAAACTGCGCGCTGACGGTATCCGATACCGGCCAGAGCGACGCCAGCACGTAGCGGCTTCCCGCCTGATAGAACGCTTTCGCCAGCGAAAACGAATTGCCGTAATACAGCCCGGTCGCGGCCGTCTGGCAGCCGGACAGCGTCACCAACCCCGCCTTGATCCCGCTGCTGAACAGGTCGAAGGGGAAGAAGGGACCGTCGGCGAGGACGATCCGCGAGAACAGCGGATTCTCCGACGAACGCGAGGCATGCGTGGCGATATGAATGAACCCGTCGGCGCGGTCGAGTTCCTCCTTGAACCCGGCACTGTCGGCACTGTCATCGGAGTAATACCGCGCCTTGGCAAACAGGTCGTGAATGCCGGTCGCCTCGACCTCCACCGCCGGCAGGCGTTCCGAGGTCACGGCGAAAATTGCGTTGTGCGCCGACCGGAACGAACCGTGCTGGTCGCGCTCCTCCCGAAGGTCCTCGGGATTGACCACGATGCGGATATCGTAGCGATCTGTCACCGCCGTGCCGGATCTGTCTGTCAGCGCGGGGTAGGGGATCTGCGCAAAGATGCCGTCGGCCAGCAGGACCAGCCGGGTCTCGCGTCGTTTTTCCAGTACCGGCTGAAGCAGCTCGGCGAACAACTGCCGCAGATAGAACGAACTGGTCTGGGCGAGGCGTTCGCCCGAGCCGTTGGCGTAGATCGCTTTCTCGAAGACGAAATACATCTCCCAGACCTGACGCCGCAACTGCTCGAGTTCGAGCGGCAGCATCACGTAGTCGACACCCTTGCGCGATGCACAGAATGCCCCGATCCGGCCGTCGCCGGCGGCCACGAAATTGATCAGCAGTTCATCGGGCTGCAGCCGTCCGCGAATATCGCGCCACCCCGGCTGCACGCGCGACTGGCGGCGCCCCGACGGATACAAGTGTGCGCGGATGCGCTGCTCGGTCGACCAGAGCTTCTGCTCGGTGGCGGTGTAGGAACCGCCGGTGGCGCTGCCGCGGTGACGCGGGTCGGGGAACCCGGCGATACGCTTCAACGATGCCCGCAACCTGTCGCGGGTGGCCAGAAGAGCGGGAGGAATCTCCGTCTCGACCGCCTCGGTCGAGTGATGGCGGCTGTTCACCGTGGCCAGCGCCCGAAGGTTGGTGAGGAACGACTCCTCGTACCGTCCCAGCCGGAGCAGGCTCTGTACCACGCCGAGATAGGCGGAGAGTTTGTCGGCGACAAAGAAGAACCGGATCTCGTCGGGGTACAACCCGCCGAGCATCTTCTCGACAATGTCCACGGCGTTCCGATACGATTCCAGAGCTTCTTCGTTATTGCCGCGCGAGGCATGGTAGTCGCCCATCAGCGTGTGCAGACAGTACGCCTGATAGCTGACCAGGTCACGGCGGAACAGGCGTTGCGCCATCCGTCTCGCTCCGGCGGCATCGCCCGCTTTCCAGAGAGCTTCGGCGTGGATGATGTCGGCATCGATACTGCGGCGAAGGTCACCGCTCCGTTTGAAATAGGCGCGGGCCTCGGCGGTCGCTTTGAGCGCCTGATTCGGCTTACCTGCCTCGAGTAGCAGCTTGCTTTTCGCCAGGTTCACCATCCCGAGCCAGAGTTCGTTGTTCTCGCGCGCAAACAGCCGGGCCGAGATCCGGAGGGTTTCCGCAGCCGGGGAGAGGTCGCCCAGGTTGAGATGCGCCAGCGCGACAAAGTAATTCGCCTTGGCCTGCTCGTAGCGCATGCCGAGCGCGGCGAATTCGTCGATTATTTCATAGCCGTGCTGGATCGCCGTGCTGAATTGATTGAGATGCAGGTTCATCTCGACCAGATCGAGCCGGGTCACCGCCACCGCTCTGCGGTCGCCCAGCTGCGAGAACGCTTCGTATACCGATTCGAACGTCTTGAGGGCATCGGTGAAACGATCGGCAAGGAAATGCAGATAGGCGATTGAATACCGGGCGCGCTGATAGAAGACACTCAACCCGGCCTCGCGATAGATCTCCGCCGCGCGGCGATACAGCACCGCGGCTTCATCGAGCCGGTTCAGGTTCGTGTAAATATTGGCGCGATTGAATTCGACCGTCGCCAGCGCCACGCCGCCGCTGCGGGCGAAAATCTTTGCCGCCTTGTCGTAGTAATCGAGCGCGAGCCGGTTCTTATCGAGACGGTGGTAGACGTTGCCGATATTGGTCATCACCCGCGCCGCCAGATCATCGTGGCCGTGGCGGCGGAAATAGGTCAGCGATTTCCGACCGGTCGCCAGCGCATCATCGTATCGCCCGAGATACATCTGGACATCCATCAACCCCTGGCCGAGCCGTGCCGCCGCAAGGTGATCGCGATTTGCTTTGAATTCGGCCGCGGCCCGCTTGTATTTCTTGAGCGATGCCGCGTGATCACCCTGCCAGTGATCGAGCCTCGCCTGCATGGCGCTCAGGTGCGGTCGGAGCGATTCGGGGAGGCGGGCGAAGATC
>CAYPYM010000298.1:0-4821 GCA_964414435.1 uncultured Ignavibacteriales bacterium
TGAGCGCCTTGGACAGCAGGATCTCATTCGTGAACGGGCCGTACATGTCCGACGTATCCCAGAAGGTGCACCCGATCTCCGCCGCCCGGTCAAGCACACGAAGATTCTCAGCCTCTGAAGACGAGCCGTAGAAATCCGACATCCCCATACAACCCAAACCGATTGCGGGTACGCGAAGACCCTGCGATCCCAGATTGACCTGTTTCATGACATTGATTCCCCTGTGTATGTCTTATCCAGACGAGCCGGAACGGCTGCTTACCGCCAACTCGGATTTCGATCGACCGAATTGCAGATACAAAATAACCCCGCCGGACGGCGGGGTCAACATGAATGGCCGCCCTTTGTCGATGAGTTTCACCGCGGCATTGCGGCGTAGGGGGCCCGGCCACGGGGAGCCGGATGCAGTGGCATCGCAACAGTTGCGCGCCGATGTGCACTCGCCGATGGACTTTCGGAATAGATCGGGGAACGATCTCAGAAGGCCCAGGCCAGGGCCGCCCTGAGACCTGACCCGTTTTTCGATCGGGACGAACATATCGGATTCGCGTCAAGGCTGACCGGCCTACTTGTGGAACTGGCACGCCCGATCTCCGCCCCGAGAACACATTGGAAGACACCTGCGGCGTTCGGAATTCCGAATCTTTCCTCAAGATGAAATTCCAGCCAGCCTGATGGTTGATTTTCCGCCACGTCATAACTAACGAAGCCGCCGATCATCGTTCCCAGAAGGCATCCGAAGACCGCCCCTGTGGTAGCATGGCGACGGATTCGGTATGCCGACTCAACATTACCGACCTTCAGCGGAGGATCATCGCTGAGTACCAGCGAAGTGGCGCCGGAAACAATGCCTGCTACTGACAGCACGCAAACGAGAACTGTCAACAACGCCTTTGTCATCTTACCTCCTCCTGCCCGGAATCATCTCCGCGCTCCCGACATCCGGGCGGAGACGGGCCGCAGCGTGAAGCACAACGACTCCCGCCAGCAGCGTCCTCTCGACGCTGCAGTCAGTTTCAATACTTGTGCCATCTCCATCTCGTAAGACTCCTCCGAAGAAGCCGATGACAGTTGATATGCCGATGCGGGATGTGTTGTCTAACGACCTGTCGCGCTTTCGGATGCATGAGGTAGCACGCCCCTGACAGGCCGAGCGTAGTGCATACCTGGCATCACCGGTGGTTACCGGATATTAGATTCGAGAGAGCAACCGCCAATTCGGCCCAACCGATCAACAGCCTTGCACGGATTGACTTTCGGCTCGATGCGGAGCGTACCCGGGAGCCGGCAAAAAAACGGTCCACAATGTCACGTCAATTCCGTAAGTTTCTCCCGTAGATCATCAAGCCGTGGCCTCGTCATAAGAACAGGATAGGTGGGAGTCAAAATGAGCAGTCCAAGTGCAAACCGCAATAAGGAGCTTGCCCTGTTGGCTAACGAAGCGGTCTGGAATCGGGGCAATTTCGACGACCTTGAAGAGATGTTTGCCGAGGATTTTGTGCAGCATTTCCTCCCATTCGGCACACAAACGTCCGGGTTGGAGGATTTCCGAAAGGACGCAATGGCGCACCGCGCGGCGTTTCCAGACTGGGCGGAAGCGGTCAATTTGGTTATCGCTGAAGGGGACTTTGTCGTGCTGCTCTATACTTCGACCGGTACGAATACCGGCAATTTCCTGGGCAATCCGCCGACTGGAAAGAAGATTCGCATCAACGAGACATCAGTCTTCAGAATCGTTGAAGGCAAGATAGTCGAACAGTGGTTGATGCCGGACATCCATACGCTCAACCGACAACTCGGACTCACTGCTTCGGACCAATAGGGAGATGAACGGCGACGGAGAGTTTTGCGGTTGAGAAAAGGCCCGAACACCTTCGTGCCTTTTGAATCTGCGGTGGGCCTTAGTGGACGAGTATCACAACCGGATCGGCCATCAATGGGCGCAATCAGAAGTCAGTGGCGTATCGTACTGTGTCTCAATATGAGTTCTGGTGCATCTAATATCAGTTAGGCTTTGGAAGTAAGGAGAGGAACACGCAATGAGCTGCGAACAGGTGGCGCCTGAAATGAAAGGTGTTACGGTGGAGCTACTGGCGACGGTCGATCTGGGCCCCGAGATCGAGGGCATGGACGGACGCCGGCTTCGAATGCGTATCGTGACCATGGAGCCCGGCGGCGTCTTCGGCCCGGTTCACGACCATAAGGGCCGACCGGGGACCGTCTACATCCTGCAGGGGACGATCACCGACCATCGAGATGGAGTCGCAACGGACTATGGGCCGGGAGTCGGCTGGCCCGAGGACAGGAACACCGTGCACTGGCTGGAGAACAGAGGAACGATTCCGGCCGTGGAGATCTCGGTCGATATCGTCAGGCAGGAGTAGACTCGGGGAAGGCGTCTAGATCTACGAGTGGCGTTCCAGCAGTTCCGACAGACGGTCCTTTTCGGGTATACACTCCATCTTACGGGCCAGTCCCAATGCCTGGAGAAGTTGCTGTTTGCCTTCCTTGCGGTCAGCCGGGTCCTCACTGTGTTCGAGCAGGATCATGCTGTAAATGCGACGAGCCGTTACCTCGTAGAAGGTCCCTTCCGAGAGATCAACCAAGAGTCTCAGCGCGTCCTTTCCCTTGTCCAGGTCGCCCCGTTCCGCATCGAGCAGTCCAAGGTAGCCGCCTGCAACCACCTTGCCTTCGATATCTTCGGTTTCCACGGCAATCGGAAGCGCCTCCCGGAAACAGCCTTCAGCTTCTTCTTTATCTCCTTCCAGAAAACACAATTCCCCGAGCGAGGCCAGCGGTGATACCAGCATTGGTTTGTTGCCGATCTTCCTGAACCCGGTGATACTGGAGCGAATTAAATCCCTCGCCTTATCACGATTCCCGAGCTGATATTCAGCCATCCCATGAAGGTGCTGGACGTTGGACAAGGTATAGTCACGCAGGGAACCTTCAAGATTCTCAGAGTCCTTACGGGCATCCGCGAGGCCCTCTATGCACTCGGAATACTGACCCAGATAGTACATCGCCGCCAGGTGGTTCAACCGGGTACTCGCGAGGCTGAGTCTCTGGTCTCTCTTTTTCAATTCCGGTATCAGTCTGGTACTTCTTTCGAGAGCCCGCCGGAATGCCCCGGATCCCAATTCAATTAGAATCGAAGCAAACTCAATCTCAATCTGCCGTGGCGAGTCTCCCAGTTTCTCGACAATGAACCGGGCTTCTTCAAGGTAGCTCAAGGCCGTTTGAAGGTTCTTTCCGCCCCCCGTGCTCAAACGCATAGCGTAATCCAGCAGCAAACGGCTGAGCATCGGCTTCAGATCATTGGCTCGTGCCAGTTGCATCGCCTCTTCGCGTATGATCGTTGCCCGATGGATATCGCCGCTATCTATGTGCGCGGTGCACAGCCCCCTCAGACTCGTGACAACCCATTCCGGGTCGGCTCCCTTCTGTGTGAGCTGCTCGATCCGGCCCTCCAAATCCAGCACCTTCTGATGCATCGAAGTATTCAGCCAGGGATTGAACAGTTGTGCCAGAGCCCACAGTTCCCCGTTTGCGTCACCCAGTTCCCGAAACAGTGACACCGCCGCTTCCAGGCCCTCGATAGACTTGTCAAAGGCGGCCTTTCGATTGTACGTCCGTCCCAGCTCGGTGCGAACGCGCGCTTCATCAGCCTTCAATCGCCGCTGTTGCGCCTCCTTGAGAGCCGGCTCCAGCAGCGCGAGCGCCTTGTCCAGCTCATTTCGCTCGTTGTAAACCTGCGCCAGCCCCACCTGGGCGGCAATCATACCCGGTTCGAGCTTCAGCGCCTGATTGTAAAACTCGATGGCCTTGTCGATGTCTTCCTTCTTCTTCCGCTGGTGATAAGCGTACTTGCCCTTGAGATAGAGGTCGTAGGCCTCGGGATTCGAGGTTTCCTTCTTGGCGATATCCGCTTTCCGGATCACTGAGGAAGTGACTTTCAGCGCGGCGCTGATCCCTTCGGCCAGCGCCGTTTTGATCGCCGGCAGGCTGTCCAGCGACTCCTCCCAGCGTTCCGACCAGAGGATATCGTCCTCCAGGACGTCGATCAGTTGGGCTGAAATCCGCACGGCGCTGTTGGAGCGGCGGATGGAGCCGTCGAGGATGAGATTGACATTCAGATTCCGGGCCAGCTCTTCCAGTTCGAGGTCGCTGTCCTTGTACTTGAGAACCCGCCGCATCGGCACAACCCGCAGATGGCCGAGCTTGCCGAGATCGACAATCAGGTCTTCGGTGATGCCGTACGTGAGGAAGTCGTCATCGGCGGCGCCGAGGTTACGCAGATGTAGCACCGCCAGCGAGGGGGTGTCGGAGCGCTCGATCCTCGGCTGCGCCACCGCCGCCGGGGCGATTGTCTGCCCCGCCTTGATGCGATCGATATCGTCGAGCAGTTCATCGACCGATTGGTAGCGATCTTCGGGTTTCTTGCCGAGCGCTTTCTCGACAACGGTCTGCCATGACGATGAGATATGCTGGTTGTATTCGCTGATCGGGCCGATCGGCTCGTAGACGATCGCGTGAATGGTCGCGGGCATGTGTCCGCGGACGAACGGATTGATGCCGGTCGCCAGTTCGTACAGGATGATCCCGATCGAGAAGATGTCGGAGCGATTGTCGGTGGCGCTTCCCTGGGTCTGTTCCGGGGACATGTAATTGACGGTACCGAGCGCGGTACCGGCGCTGGTGAGTTCTCCGTCGGTCGCTCCCCTCGCCAGTCCGAAATCGAGAATCTTCACCTGGTTGTTCCCCGTCACCATGATATTGGCCGGTTTGAGATCGCGGTGGATGATGCCCGCCTCGTGGGCC
>CAYPYM010000299.1:0-610 GCA_964414435.1 uncultured Ignavibacteriales bacterium
GAACCGCCGCTCGTACTCCTCCCACGGCAACGTCTTCTTCTTGTAGGCGTCGAGAATGAACTGTTCGGCCATCTTGCCGAAACAACCGTAGGGGTCTTCCTTGGGCGGGATCCCGCGGATCGGGACGATGTTACCGAGGCCGAGTTTCTGGCAGACGGGCATGAGGAGGCCGCCGACAGCGTCGGCGCAGTGCGGGATGGTGCTGGCGCCGGAGTCGAGGTAGGCGGCGGCGTCGGGCATGGCGCCGACCCCGCAGGCATCGATGATGAGTATGATAACGCGTTCGATTGGCATGGGGGTAAGGTAGAGGATTGAGGGGAGGGCGTCAACAAGCTTCGTGGGAAAGCAGCCGGTCATCCTTCGCTCAGGATGACGCCCTTCGGGTGTTTCTCCCTGGCGCACACTGCGTGTGTTTATCCCTGGCGCACCCTTCGGGTGTTTCTCTGTGGCGCGTGGCGATATGACGGCGATGACTGAAACGAAAGCGGCAGGTCTGAGGACCTGCCGCAGCACCATCAAAATGAAACCGGCAGATGAGGACATCTGCCGGTCAGACTATGGAACTCTGGATTCCTGCTTCCGCAGGAATGACACCCTTCGGGTGTTTCGC
>CAYPYM010000299.1:710-4812 GCA_964414435.1 uncultured Ignavibacteriales bacterium
ATGGATTCTTGGACTCCCGCCTACAAGGGAATGACGCATTGCTGGATTCCTGCTTTCGCAGGAATGACACCCTTCGGGTGTTTCGCATGGATTCTTGGACTCCCGCCTACAAGGGAATGACGCATTGCTGGATTCCTGCTTGCGCGGGAATGACGCGATGTTGGATTCCTGCTTGCGCGGGAATGACGCGATGCTGGATTCCTGCTTGCGCGGGAATGACGCGATGCTGGATTCCTGCTTTCGCAGGAATGACATTTGTCGAGACTACTTCGTCAAACGAAGCTACTTCTTTTCCGTCGGTTCGGTCGAGCGGGACTGCAGCGCGTACTCGACATCGGTCTGCATCGCGATCGTCCGCTCTTTCGGCTTGCCCTTCTTTTCGGTGTAGTTGCGGGTGCCGTCGACCACCCACCGTTCGCGCTGCAGCACCACGAGGCCGTCCTTGTAGGCGAAATACAGCTTGCCGGTGGTTTCGATCTTGTCGACCCCGGAGACCTGGATCGAATCGGCCGGATCGGGTTCGATCGGGATAATCAGGTTGCCGGTGAATTCGATCACGGCGCAGTCGTAGCCCATCTCGCGCACGAGCGACTTGACCTCGTAGGTGGTGGAGGCCTCCATCGTCTGCGACGGCATCATGACCTTGGCCGACTGGGTCCAGTTGAAGCCGACCGAGATCTCGCCGGTCGGGAACACGGGCATGCCCTGTTCGAGGTAGTTCTTGATATAGGCGCGGGTGGTCTGGCTTTCCTGGTCGAGGAACTGGACATCGACAATGTCGCCATCGGATTTGACCGTCAGCTCGAGATTCCGGGTCTACTCGACCTTCTTCATCTTGGTCGTGTCTTCCTTGGAGGGACTCTCGTAGGTCCAGCTGTCGACTTCATCCATGACCGCCGTGCCGTCATCGTGAACATCCTTGATCGTCTGGATGACCTTGGCGTCGGCGGTGGTGGACATCTCGCGGATCAGCGAGTCGGCCTCGAGGACCCTGACATTCCGTTTGACCGTCTGGGTGTAGGTCAGGGTCAGCCCCGGCGAAAATTTGTAGCGGAGGGTGATCTTTTTGTCGCCCTGCTGGCAGGCTGTAGCACCGATGAGGACCGCAACAAACAGGGGCAGCAGGTAGGCGGTTAATTTCTTCAAGCTCTCAACTCCTTAGCGTATCGCAAAGCGCGTCATTGCAAATCGGTCGGATCGAACATATCGGGCAGGCCGGCGAAGCGGCCGAGAAATCCGGGGCTGCCGATCAGCATCATGCCCCGCGCGAGACGGATGCGGTCCTCGCGGGTGAAGACCGGGATGTCGTGGGGGCCGACCACCTCGCGCAGGTCGGCCGTGGCCAGAACCGGGGCGTGCTCGGACTGGCTGCGCAGCACCTGCTGTTCGGGCGAGGAGCCGATCAGGATCGCGGTCACGAGGATCGCGATCGAGGCGGCCACCGAGAGGATCGCCCGCACGAGGGCGCGTCGGTTCTGACGGCGGGCATCATCGGCCGAGATCCGCACCGGTTGTTCCGGGGCGGCCTGGACGGTCCGCGCCAGGATCAGGCTGGTCGTTTCCTGGAAATAGGCGTCGCCGGGGTCGGGGGCGGTCATGTCGCCGAGCAGCCGCTTGAGGCGGAGGGTCTGCTCGTATTCCCGACGGCAGGCGTCGCACGACTGAATGTGTTCCCGCACCTGGACGGCCTCATCGGCCGGCAACTGATCGTCCGCCAGGTCGTCGAGGCGCGAGACGGCTTCCGGGCATGTCATCTTTACTCCCCTTGGTTGAGCCGTCGTTTCAGTATCTTCTTCAGTTTGTTGCGCGCGATGTGGAGATTTGATCTGACGGTGGCCTCGGGACACCCGAATACCTCGGCAATTTCCGCCTTGGTGTAGCCCTCGATGTCGTGCAGGACGGCGGTTAACTGCTGTTTTGGAGGCAGTTCTTTGAGTGCCCGCTTAATCTCCTCCATCAACTGCTTGTTTTCAAGGTCCTCACTCGGCGTCGCGACTCTTCGGGCGAGATCGACCTGGATATCCCCCGGTAAGGAAGAGGAGTCCTCGGCGATCTGGCTGTGGCCGCGCTGCTTGCGGAGAACGTCGATCGAATAATTAGACGCGATCCGCAGGAGGAACGTTGAAAAGTATTTTACATCGGCTAACTCCTTACGTCTCTTGTAGATCCTTACAAATGTCTCCTGCACGACCTCATCGGCATCGAGGTGATTTCCGAGCACCTGATAGGCGAGCGAGTAGACCTTTCGGCGGTATCGCTCGACCAGTTCGGCGAAAGCTCGGTCATCGCCGCCGACGAAGTCGGCTACGAGCTCCGGGATGGATTTGGTCAAATCCCGAATACGTTCACCTGTAAGTTAAGGACGTTTGGGCTCGCCGCCCGTTTAGTCCATACGTAACAAAAAAACGTTTGACTATACCCAAACGGAAGCTTATGGTTGCCCGTACAAATTGTCAATCTTTTTTTGAGACAACAACTTATAGAAATCCACGGACTTCGTTTTGGACCCTGCCGTACTTCGCGCCAATCGTTATAAGTTCTTCGCCGTGGGGGCAATCGGGACCTTTATGTCCACGCTTGACGGGTCGATCCTGAACGTCGCCCTGCCGACGATTTCGGATTCGCTCGGTGCCTCTATTGAGACGGTCGCGTGGGTCGTTTTGTCGTATACACTGACCCTCGTTTCCCTGATGATGATTTTCGGGGCGTGGACGGAGCGGAAGGGGTATCTCTTCGCCTACCAGCTCGGCTACGCCTTTTTCTTCATGGGATCGCTCGCCTGCGCCCTGTCGAGTTCGATCGAACTGCTGATCGGGGCGCGGGTGATCGAGGCGATCGGGGCGGCGATGTTTCAGGCGGTCGGCACCGGGATGGTCACGACCGTGTTTCCGGCCGAGGAGCGGGGGAAGGGGATCGGGCTGATGGTCATGATGGTGTCGGCGGGGCTGATGACGGGACCGCCGCTGGGCGGGTTCTTGCTCAAGTTTTTCCCGTGGCAGTCCATCTTCCTGATCAACCTGCCGATCGGCGTGGTCGGGTTTTTCCTCGCGCGGAAGTATTTCCGTCTCCTGACCGAGCAGACCCTCATGCGCCGGATGAACCTTCCGGGCGGCGTGGCGATTTCGATCGCCCTGCTGGCCGGGACACTGGCGCTCTCGCTGCTTTCGGACTACGGGTTCGGCGATATTCGTATCTGGGGGACGGCGCTGGTGGCGGTGGCGGCGTTTGTCGCGTTTATCAAGCTCGAGTCGAACCCGGAAAAGGCGATGATCGGGCTGGAGATATTCAAGATCCGGACGTTCGGGACGGCGCTGGTCGCGGCGCTGATGATGTTTATTGCGATGGCGGGGGTGCTGATCCTGATGCCGTTTTATCTCGAGCGGATCAAGGGATTCGGCCCGAGCCAGGTCGGCATGTATTTGATTATCCTGCCGGCGCTGATGTTCATTATCGCACCGCTCTCGGGGAAGCTCTCGGACAAGATCGGGTCGCGGATCCTCTCGACAGTCGGGATGCTCGTGTTCGGGGTCGGGGTCTACATGCTGTCGCGGCTAGGCATCGGGTCGACGAATCATTATATCATCTACTGCCTGATCGTGATCGGGGCGGGGGTGTCGACGTTCAACACGCCGAATTCATCGGCGATGCTCGGATCGGTGGCGCCGGAGCGGCGGCCGCTGGCGTCGAGTATTATCAGCACGACCCGGAATATCGGGATGTCGATCGGGGTGGCGCTCTCGACCGCGATGTTTGCCTATTTTCAGGAGCGGTATGCGGCGGCGATCAGCGATCCGCACGCGCTGTTTGTGGCGGCGTATACGAACGTGACGTATGTCGGGCTGGGGGTGGCGGTGGTGGCGCTGCCGTTTTGTTTGGCGAAGCAGCGCTAGCACACTGCGTGTGTCTTTCTCTGGCGCGATCCGGGGCGTTTCCCTGAGATTGTGGATACCCGCGTTCGCGGGTATGACACCCTGCGTGTGTTTTGCTCTGGCACACCCTGCGGGTCGGTTGTAGCCGCTCAAATTTGGGTTGACAGGGGTCGATAAGGAAGCTATACTGATCGCCTGATCAAATAGCCTGACCCACAGGCTTGACCAAATGG
>CAYPYM010000300.1:0-283 GCA_964414435.1 uncultured Ignavibacteriales bacterium
TCGGCGAACCGGCGGAAACTCCTCGGACTTCGACGGTCCACCGCTGATGTAGTTTTGGTAGGTGCTGTCCTCGAGGGTCCTGGCTCCCCACCAGTTGAACGAGGTCGGCCGTACCTGACCGGGCGCGTTCAACGGGCGAAGTCCCATCACGCCCCGTACCGACGCGACCATATCGTGGATCGGCGGCCAGAAAAACGGCTTGTCGATAAACTCTCCCTCGAACGGGTTGCCGTCGCTGTTGCATCCCCAGAAAAGACCGAGCGTGTCGATGAAACCGCAGCCG
>CAYPYM010000300.1:293-4808 GCA_964414435.1 uncultured Ignavibacteriales bacterium
AAGGTATCCGAACTCGGCGTAACTGTCTCCCCACGAACTCGCGAACATGCTGCCCGGCTCGGCATACAGGCCCAGGTAGGCGCTGTCGAGATCGTACGTCCCCTCGTACCTGACATGCTGGGTGATCAGAATGATGTCTTCGAGGTACCCCTGCGACCAGCCCGAGCTGACTTGAGTGACGTGCATGTGCAGTCGATCGGGGTTCTCCTGCACCAGGGGTCCGTAGTAGCCGGCCCCAGCCACCCATATTGACCGCGTCAGCGAATCGCTGCACTCGGCGACCAGGTCTTCTTCTCCGATCGCGTCGGGCGAGTAGAATTTGCTCCGAGGGAGCGACGATCGCTGAGTAATCTCGCCGGGCGGATTCTCGGGCATCAGCGCGCCGAAGATAAACTCGTCCGCGGGAAAGTACTCGCCGCCGGAAACGACCTTCCGGCCGTGCGCCGTCCGTCCCCCTATCCACAGATTCACGAAACTCCAGTACATTCGCTGTGAGCCGCGCGGAAACTCGTCGAAATATGATATCTCATCTCCCGTAAGGCAGTCGCGGTAGATGACGCTCCATAGAAGAACCGGCAGGCCGACCCCGCCCGTGTTGTTTATAGCCAGGTTGAGCTTGTTGATCTGGTGGGAAGCCATTCGCATGGGGAGGCTGTCGGTGCCCCACGCCGGCGAGGCCGGCTCGAGCAGAGACGACGGATCCCGAGAGTAGCCGCTTCCATGCGCGACAAGAGCCACAACGATCGCCATAAACGAGATGAAATGCAGCCGCTGCAAGAGCCCCTCCAGAACCCGGATGTGATTTTCTGCTTTCAATATAGAAGTGAGGCAGAGTCTGGCCAATAGAAAAGGGACGATTCGGTCGACGGCCACGTGCAACGCGATTTCCCGCCCCGCCTGACCTCCCCTGCAAAATCCGCAGCATATCGATGATGATCCTCACCCGAAGCGCTTTAGTAGAGGGAAGTCCAGACCGACGCGACTCCCGGCCGTCGTCCGATGTTCAATCAGGGGGAAAGGGCGCTTTGACAAAATGCAAAATTACCAAACAAACCCATTTTCTCTCTGAACGCCAGCGAGATAACGATTTAGCGACAGCTCAAAACGCATCTGCCGACCGCCCCCGCCTCGCTGATCGGCAATGTGCCCTACGAATCGTAGCTCACCGTCGCGCCCCGGTTCGGTACGATACAGATGAACTCGAAATCCTCGTCGTACGGATTTTCGAACCGATGCATCGTATTCGGCGGCACGAATGCAAAGCCTTTCGGTCCCAACTCATACACCTTCTCACCGATCGTCAGCCGCCCCCGCCCCGAGATGACGTAGTTGACATGCTCCCAGTCGTGCTGATGGTGCGGCGAGTGCCCGTCCGGCCCCAGCCGAAACACCCGCAGCGTGTGATCGGCCCAGCCCTGATCCGGTCCGATCAGGTTAACTCCGGTCATGTGGGTGACGCCGTCGCCGTTGATGATTTTGCGCTCGATCGATTGATATGGGAAAGTCGGCATATGATGCTCCTTGTTTCGGTTTCCTCGAATATACACGGTACAGGGGGTCACCGAGAAGGAAAAGTGCAGTATCGATCGATGAAACACAAAACACTCGAAGGGTGTCATTCCCGCGAAAGCGGGAATCCAGTATTCACCACTTGAGCAACAGATGTCCATCTGCCGGGGACCTCTGGACCCCTGCTTTCGCAGGGGTGACAGGAACGGGACTCTCCCAAGCACGACTCAGGACAGGCGCGCAAGTGATGCCACCGCCGCCGGAATCTCATCAATCGCAGTCACCACCGCATCGGCCCGCTCGAATTCATCGGCCGGCGGCAGCGAGCCCAGTCGCACTCGAACGAGACTTTTCCGATACAGCACCGCCTCGGGCGAATCGAACGACGCCGGCAGTCCCGGCGTCACCTGCACGTGAATCGCCTTCATACCCATCTCGCGGGCGGGTCTGATGTCGGCATCGATCCGGTCGCCGATCATCACGGCGTCCGCCGGCGCGCATCCGGCTTTCTGCAGCAGACCCTCGAAGAACTCCCGCGACGGTTTCCGCATCTTTACTTCGTCGGAGATCCAGATGAAATCGAAGTATTTCAGCCAGTCGAGTTCCTCCAGCCCGGCCCGGCAGCCCAGACCCTGGTTGGCGGCGATCGCCAGATGATACCGCTCCGAGAGTTTCGCGAGCATTTCGGTGACTCCCGGCAGCGGCGTATTGTAATGCGTGTAACGGTTATCCGATTCCACCAGAAAATCGGCCAGCAGCGCCCGCCAGCCATGCTCGCCGAGATACCGGATCGCGAGCGCCGCCCACGGCCGGGTGGAGGTGCGATCGAGAATGATCTGCTCGCGCTCCCGCATGAGGCGCTCGAAGGTGAAGGCAGGCTCCTGTTTTCGGATGCGTTCGAGCATCTTGCCGTAGAACATGAGCATCGCGGGATCGTCGTTGACCAGGGTGCTTCCTATGTCGAGGAGCACCCACGCTATGTGGCGCGGCATTGTAGAAGGTCCTTTCGAGGTATCGGAGAAGCGTGATAGCGGTAAAGTGCGAAAAGATCGGGGGCGGAGCAAGTCGGCGGGCAAAAAAAATGACCCGCTCCGTTCGCCGGAGCAGGTCATATGTTCGAATAGGTCGTAGTCCTATTAGATTTCCCTGTCCTAGCGGCGGGAGCGGCTCCGTTTGCGGGGCTGCGCCTTGCGCGTGGTGCGACGACGGGTGGTCGAGGCGGCCCAACGGCGCTTGCTCGTGGTCCGGCGGGTCTTCTTGGTGGACCGGCTGGTCTTGCGCGAGGTGGCGCGCTTCGGGGTGGTCGGACGGAACGCGTTCTTGTTCCCCTTGTTGCCTTTCCACACCGACGGATTCGCCTTCTTGATGTTCAGGTCGACAGCTTTGTAGCGAACCGAGTAGACGGTCCGGCCGAGCTGACGGGCCACCCAGGTGGTCTCGAACTTGCGATAGTACTTGCGCATGAACGCGATTTCTTCGCGAGTCCACGGGCGAGCGACTTTGCGCTGCGAAGCGCGGCGGCGCGGCACGGAGGTGCGGCCGGTTCTGGTTTTACGCGTAGCCATTCCTGACTCCTTGTTTAATGCGTTAAAGATCGCGAACACCGACACGGTAATCGCCAATGCTCGCCGTCATTTTTGTTAGTTTTATTTTCGTCTGTTTCTTAAAATCCTTGACCGCAAGCGGTTAACTTTTTTGGCAATCTGTGGAAAAAAGAGCGGGCCGGTCGATGGCCTTTTTTCGCACAATTTTGCGCGAACAAGTTCGACGAGCCCTGTCAGGAAACCCGCCGCGATCATCGCCGTACTCGCGACGCATCCCGCCGCGCTGCCGACTGGCGCATGTAATGGATTGATTTACAATTGGTTACGCGGGGCAATCGAGATCCGCCTCGATCCCGAAGACGGACCAGCTCGCTGATTCCGCCGATGCGGCCACGCGCCCCGTATCGGATACATAGGTCCACGATTCAGCCGATCCCCTCCACTCGCGCTCACGTCGTGAAAGAAAAAAACCGGCTCCCGGGCGCCGCATGCGGCTCTTTCTTTTAGATTGCCTCCCCCGATCGAAATGCCTAGACTGACCCCACAGGAACTTTCAGCGGCCAGGCCGGGGATCCATGAAGCGGGAATATCTCACAGTCACATTGTTCTTCCTGATCACGGCGATCTTCTTTTATCTGTTCTACCAGATCGTGATCCCCTTCTTCGTGCCGATCGTCTGGGCCGCCGTATTCGTGATCCTGTTCTACCCGCTCTATGTAAAACTGGCGGCGCGCATCCACTCCCGGGGACTGGCCGCGGTGCTGATGTGTATCCTCATCATCGTGCTCATCATCGGGCCGCTCACCTACCTCTTCGCGGCGCTGGTCAACGAAGCGGCCGATGCGGTCGCCAAGGTCAACGCCATGTACAAGGCGGGGAGATTCGACGATCTCTCGCAGATCAACATCCCCTTCCTCGACGCTATCAAGGAGCGCCTCTCGCAGTACTACGACCTTTCGCGCGTGAATATCAACGAACTGATCAAGGACTCGCTCGACAAGGTCACCGGCCTCATCTTCAGCCAGACCAGCTGGCTGATCGCCAACGCCACCAAGTCGATCTTCTACTTTTTCCTGATGATCTTCACGATGTACTACTTCTTCCGCGACGGCGAGAAGGTGGTGGAGCGGATGAAGAAGCTGATGCCGATCTCGCGCGAGCAGGTCGACGCCGTCTTTTCGAAGCTCCGCGACGTCATCTACGCCACCATGTACGGCGGCGTGGTGGTGGCGCTGATTCAGGGGCTGCTCGGCGGGATCCTGTTTGCCTCGGTCGGGATTCCGTCGGCGATCTTCTGGGGCGCAATCATGGCCTTCTTCTCGATCATCCCGCTGCTCGGGGCGTTTGTGGTCTATGTCCCGGCCGGGATCATTCTCATCCTGGGCGGCTCATATCTCAAAGGGCTGCTCGTGATCGCGATCGGCACGGTCGTGACCCTGGGCCTGGTCTGCTTTGCCTGGCT
>CAYPYM010000301.1:0-4802 GCA_964414435.1 uncultured Ignavibacteriales bacterium
ACATCCGGGTGACGACTTTCCGGATGGTCTTGAGACGGTTTTTTCGCCAAGCCCTTCAACAACCGCGAGCTGGTCTTTACGCTGCGTCGCGTGCTGGAACAGTATCGCCGCAGCCACCCGGCGCCGACGGCCGCCCACGTCTGACCGTCTTTCCCAGGCCGGCCCGCACCACCGGGCCGGTCCGGCTCTCCGAAAAAGAAACTTCACTCGCCTCCCGACTGTTCAATTCGTATACTTCTTCATGAGCGGCGGTTAGCAGGACGAGGCCGCGGCGACGGCATGCATCAGAGGCGCACAATTGGCACACTCCAATTCGCATACAATCGACCGAATCAGCGACTTCTTCCGCGACGGCCGGGCGGGATTACTCCTGCTGGCTCTGGTGGTTTTCATGGCGACGGCCACGCTGACCCGAATCGCGCTCATGCTGGCCAACCTGACCGACCTTGAAGGTTCGATGCGGTACCTGGTTCCGTCGCTGCTGATCGGCATCGTTCTCGACTTTGTGGTCGGGCTGGCCGCAACGTTCCCCCTGGCCCTGTTTCTTCTCGTATTTCCCGACCGCTGGCTTCGCGGGTGGGGCCGGTGGTTGATCGGGATCGGGTTCTTCGTGTTCATGTACGCCCTGCTGTATCTCGGCGTGACCGAGTATTATTTCTTTGACGAATTCTCGGCCCGGTTCAATTATGTCGCGGTCGACTACCTGATTTATCCACACGAAGTGTTCGTCAACATCTGGCGCACGTACCCGGTGTTGCAGGTGCTGATTGTCGACGGCCTCCTCTCGATCGGAGCGATGTTCGTGCTGATGCCGCGCATCCGCCGGGCGCTGGCGAAACCGTCGCCGTGGAAACAGCGCGGCAAGGTGGCGCTGCTCTCGGCGGTGTTGATCGCAACCGGGCTGGGTGTGATGAATATCAATTCGGCGCGGATATCGAACAACCGGATTCTCAACGAAATCACGGCCAACGGAGTCTATTCGTTCTTCCATGCTTTTGCGACCAACGAACTCAACTACGATCTGTACTACGCGAGGATCCCTGAGGAGGCGGCCTACAGCCGGCTGCGCGAGCTGGTCGGCACGGACGGCTCGACCTATGTGAGTCGGCCCGATTCGATGGTGCTGGCCCGCCGGGTGACATCGGCGAACCCCACCCGGCCATTCAATATCATCCTCGTGGTGGAAGAGAGTTTCGGCTCGCGGTTTATCGGCTCGCTCACTCCCGACGGTCCCGACTGCGCCCCGCAGATCGACAGCCTGGCGTCGCGAGGGCTGCTCTTCACTAATATCTATGCGACCGGCAATCGGACGGTGCGCGGACTCGAAGCGAGCCTGGCCGGTTTTCCGCCGATCCCGGGCCGTTCGATCGTCAAGCGGCCCGGTTCGGAAAACATCTTTACGCTGCCGGCGGTGCTGAAAGACAAGGGATACCAGACGGTGTTCATGTACGCCGGGCTGGGATATTTCGACAATATCAGCCATTTCATGTCGAACAACGGCTTCGACCGGGTGCTCGATCAGACGGACATGAACGATGTCACGTTCAAGACGATCTGGGGTGTCTGCGACGAGGACCTGTTTAATAACGCGCTGCACATGTGCGACAGCCTGCACGATCAGGGGGGACCGTTTTTCACGACGCTGCTGACGGTATCGAACCACAGCCCGTACACCTATCCAGCGGGGCGCATACCGTACGATCCGGAGGGGCATCACCGCGAGTACGCCGTGCGCTACGCCGATTACTCGTTCGGGAAGTTCGTCCGCGACGCCGCCGCCCACGCCTTCTTCGACTCCACCTTGTTCGTGTTCGTGGCCGACCACGGCGCCCGGGTGTACGGCGCGCAGGAGATCCCGATGGAGTCGTACCGCATCCCCATTCTGGTGTATGCGCCGGCGCTGATACCGACCGGTGTCCGCAACGACAATCTCGGTTCGCAGATGGATCTCGGGCCGACGGTGCTTGATCTACTCGGAATCGACTATAATTCGGAGTTCTTCGGGCGCTCGATCCTGAACCGCGCGCCGGACCAGCAGTGGGCGCTGATGTCGCACAATCGTGATGTCGGGATGTTCAAGGGCGATGAAGTGGCGGTGTTGGGAATCCAGGGCGACACGCAGCTCTGGCGGCGCGATCCCGCCACCGGCAAGCTGACGCCGGAGTCACGCGAGGCCAATCCCCGGCTCATTCAGGACGCGATTGCGTATTTCCAGTCGGCGTATGATATCTTCAAGGACGGTCGGTCGCATCCGCTGCCGCAGACGTCGATAACGGACGACTTGTTGTCCGAGCGTCGGAGCGCCTCGCCTGTCGGGACCGATTCAGAAGCGCAGGGCCAGAACGGCGCCTCGGCCGGCGGGGTGCAGCTCCAGTCCGACCGATAACATGTCGACCATTTCCCACTTCGGTGTCAGTACGCCGACGGCAAGACCGATAGCGCTGCCGGCCGCGGTGTAACCCAGCACGGTGCCGGCGACTTTGGAACCGCCGTGATCCTGGCCCGGTTCGCTTCCGTCCGTCACATACCAGACGAACGCCGCCAGCAGACCCGTTGCGGCACCAATCATGAGGCCGGTCTTGATGTAACTCCCCCGCCGCTGCTCGATACTGAGCAGGCTGTCACGCGGGACGGTCATGTGGCGACCGTCGAGTCGGCGTCCGGTCACGCCCGACTGGTCGAGCCAGGCATGATGCAGCATGAAGCGCTGATTGTCGAGGGTCGTCACGCGATACCGCTCGTTCCCGGGATCTCGCTCCTGGGCGTGCAGGATCGGGGTCAGGACGAGAACAAGACCGAATACAAGGAGCCGTCGCGCCATTCTCATACTGTCTCCGCGGATCGTCACTGGTTCAGACGTGCAGAGTCAATGACAGGCCCGGCCCGGTGCGAGTGCCGCCCAACCAGACTGATCGATAGTCCAACCACTGCCATCTCGGGAACAACGCGCCGATTGCGGCCCCGACCGCCACTCCGCCTCCGGTCGAGATCATCAGAATCGAAGTCACTCTACCGCCGTCGAACTGCACCTCCTGGCTTTCTCTTGTATCGGTCCGGTCGGTCGCCAACACTGTCAGACCGACAAGCGCCCCGATGAATCCGCCCACTACCATACCTTTTCGGGCGTGACTCCCCTTGCGAATCTCGAGGGTGAGGATGCTGTCGCGTGGTATCGTGCATTCGCTGCCGTCGATGAGATGGCCGGTCAGAGTGGAGCCGTCGACCCTTGCGTGGAACAGGCTGAGTCGCCGGTTATCGACGGTCCTGACGTGATAGCTATCGCCCTGAGAATCGGTCGACTGCGCGTGGGCCAACGGCGCCGCCAGCACGATCAGGCAGCTCAGCAATGTTGTTCGCAGTAGTTTCATGTCTCCTCCCTATCCATCCGCTCTCAAAAGTGTAGACTCAGCGAAAGTCCCGGGCCGCCGGTGGACGGTGAACTGCCGAGGTTCAGTGACAGCGCCGCGCCACCGTGATCGTCGGTGGAACCGAATGAGCCGAATTCCACCAACTGCCATTTGGGGAACATGGCGCCAACAATGCCCCCCAGCGCCGCACCGCCGCCGGTGAGGATCACCAGCGCCGGGACCACTTTGGAATCGTCTATTTCCGTATTCGGATCGGACTCGGCGTCGGCGACGGCGGCCAGAAATGTGCTCAGGCCGAACAGCGCCCCGACCGCCAGACCGGTCCGGGCGTGCGTACCCTGCTTAATCTCAAGGGCCATGACGCTGTCGCGGCTGATTGTCCGTTCAGTGCCATCGATGAGATTGCCCGTCACCGTGGAGCCGTCCACCCAGGCGTGGAACAGACTGAATCGGTGGCCGTCGGTGGTAGTGACCCGGTAGCGCTCGTTGTTGGATTCCCTTCGCTGCGCCTGCGCTGGTGGCACCAGAAGCAGAACTATGACGATGGATAACAGAACCTGTAGAGACCTCATATTCCCTCCGTATCAGGCAACTTTCAGAAGTGCAAACTCAGGGACATGCCCAAACCGCCGAGGCGGGGGTCGCTCAACTCAATCGATTTCCACTTGGGGTGCTTCATTCCGACGGTCATACCCGCACAGCCGAGCACCGCGGCGAAGAACGCGAGTCCGCCGGCATCTTCGAATCCGGCCGCGCCGGTGCTCCGGTAGTTGGAGGCGGAACTGTGAAGGAGTGACCAGTAGGCCACCCCGAAAGCGGCACCGGCAATGAATCCCTCGGCGGCGTAGTCGCCTGTCTGAATCCTGACCCGGCTGATTTGCTCCCTCGGCAGCCGGACCTCGTACCCCGGGAAGGTGTGGCCGACAAACTCGTCGCTCTCAAACGTGATTCGGTCGAAATCAATGCGGCGGCCGGTCGTGGTATTGATGCGATAGCATTCACCGGTCCTGCTGGTACGGGATCCGGCCTGCAACGGCACCGCCATGAGGAGCGTGACGACGACGGCGATGGCAGCGCGTGCGACCGATACCGTCCGAGCATGAGGCCACCTATTTTGATGCTGATGTCCGGTTGTTATTGTGACGTTCGGAGATGTCTGCATGCTGTGCTGGTCCTCCCTGTGTCGTGTCAGAAGCGGAACGAAAGTGATATATACGGCCCCGTCTTTTCGGTCTTAGGCCAGGCTTCCGAGGTCGGGATCTCCTCCCATTTGGGGTAGCAGGCGCCGATCGCGAAACCCACTGCTACGGGAATACCAACCGACAGCAGGGCGGTCCCCAGTAGCTCGGAGGTGTTTCTGTCCTTTCCGGGATTGTCCCAGACGTCGGAATAGGCCCACGCCAGCAGTACCAGGCCGGTCAGCAAACCTATCCC
>CAYPYM010000302.1:0-4801 GCA_964414435.1 uncultured Ignavibacteriales bacterium
GCCGGTGAGACGACCGATCGCCGCCAGGGTCGCGGGGTCGCCGCTCTGGTCGAACTCCTCGAGCGAGAACGACTCAACCAGGATCGTGCCGTTGTCGGTCTTGAGATTCTGGCCGTCCTTGGTGACGGTCGCGGTGTACTGGTACTTGCCGGGGGCGAGGTTTTCGAAACTCGCCTTATACGTGCCGTCGCCCGCGCCGTTCAGATCGGTTTCGAACGAGCCGTTCTCCGGGCCGCCGGTCAGTTTGACCGTACCGGACGCGCCGGGGATCGGGCGGTAACCGAGATCGAAGGCGAAGCCGTTGAACACGACCGGCTCGCCGCGGGTGAAGACGTCTTTTTCCGGACGGACCCGAACTGGGTCGAAATCATCCTTGACGGTCAGCCAGCCGACCGTCCCCTCGACAAACTTGCGGTAATTGGAATCGTCCTCGCCGAATCCGAGGTTCACGAAGCCCCACGGCCAGAAGGGCAGCACAGCGCTCGCAAAGACCTTCCCCGGACCGAACCGACGGTAGCCGAGCGCGGGTGCGGCGGCGCCGTCGGGCAGTTTGACCGAGGCATTGGCCAGCACGACGGCATCGTCGGCGGTCTGGTCGCAGGCGACGAGCATCCGGAAGGGCGGCAGCGATGCCCAGGTCTCCCGGACCGCCGCCTGATTGTCGGCCAGTCGAATCGACGGATGGAACAGGTGGCTCTCGACCGGCTCGGCGTGGAACTGCAGATACTGCACCGGGCGCATGGCCGACTGTGAGAACGGCATCAGGTCGTTGAACCAGCCGACCGGGCCGCGCGCGGCGTAGTCCGGTCCCATCATGACCCAGAGGGCGCCCCCCTTCTCGCTGAGATATGAGCCGAGAATGTCGCGACGGGAAGCATATTCGGACGGGTCGGGATCATAGAGGATGACCAGATCGTAGCGGTTCAACTCGGTCTGCTGGGTCGGGAAATGCCCGGCGAGATTGCCCGCTTTCGGGCCGGTCACGATAAACTTCACTTCGTATTTGTCCGAGCCGTCGAGGAGGCGTTTCAGGAAGCCGACTTCGTAGTCGGGTCGTTTGGCCACCAACAGCACGAGCAGACGGCTCTTGAGCACCTTGACCGAAATCGACCGCTCGTTGTTGCCGGTCATCTCCTCCCCCGCCTGCGGCTGAATCGACACCTTGAGCAGCTTCTGCCCCGGTTCGGCGGGCGTGTACTTAAGCGTAACTTCACCGACCCCGCTCTCCTGCGTGATCGACAGCGGTTCCTGGTCGATCGCGCGGCTTCCATCCATCAGGCGGACCGTCACGGTCTTTCCCTGCGCGTTCCGCCAGTTCAGCTTGGCGCGGATCTCGTTCGGGCGTCCGGCGAACTGCACCGGATTGTATTCGACATCCTGAAGGCCGACATCAAACGTGCCCGTGCCGCTCGACATGTCAACCGCGATGATCGGCGTATGCAGACCCCGGGCGACCTCGGCCGGCTGGCGACCGGCGTTGGAGCGGCCGTCGGAGAGGACCAGCCAGTAGTCGTTCGGCCGGGCAAGCTGGAGCTGGTCGAGATCGTAGAGAGCATCGCCAAGGGCAGTGCTGGTTCGGCTGAGACCGTCGGTCTCCTCCGAGAGTCCGCCGCCGAAATAGTACGGGGTGACATCGGTGGCGTTCCGAAGGCTCTCATAGTTGGCGCTCGACAGGAGCGAGTCGGTCCGGGCGCCGCGTGTCTTGCCGGCCTCGGAGCGGTCCATCGAGAGGGAGCGGTCGATCATCACCGCCACCCGGCGGGGGCGGACATACTCACGGGTGTAGCTGACCACCGGCTCGAACAGGGCCAGAAAGAGCGCCAGCACCGCCAGCACCCGCAACGCCCCGAGCAGGACGCGCAGCCACCGTGAGAGCGGCGGGTTGGTCCGGCGATACAGGTAAACGGAAAGGGCCAGCAGCACCACGAAGGCGAGGCTGGTGAGGACGGGTGATCCGGTCAGGAAATTGACGGAGATATTCTCGACACCAAACATACTGATTTCTTATACGCCCCGGCACGCGGCCGGACTAAGCGAACATTCCCCGGCATCACTGAGTGGATGAGGCAACGCGGGGCCTCAGGAGGCCCGCGAAATGGTGAATTCGACCATGTCCAGGAGACACTGGAAGAAGTCGGATTTTTCGACCGGCGACACCGCGTCCAGCCCTTCCTGGCTGAGCGACTCGGCCCGCTGGTAGGCGTACTCGATCCCGCCGTTCTCGCGCACAAAATTGTGGACGAGTTCGAATGAGGTTTCCTCGTCATTGCGGCGGAGATGGTCGATTATCGCTTCGCGGCCGGTTTTGCTCGCCCGCTTGAGCGAGTGGATCAGCGGCAGCGTCACTTTGCCGGTCAGGACATCGTTGCCCGGCTCCTTGCCGGTCACCTCGGCGTCGCCGACAAAGTCCAGCAGGTCATCGACAATCTGGAAAGCGATCCCGATTTTCTCGCCGAAGTGGGCGAACCGCTGGCGGTCGCGCTTGCCGCGATTGCCGAGAATCGGGCCGGTTTCGCAGGCGACATTGAAGAGCGATGCGGTCTTGTCGGCGATGATCGTAATATACTCTTCCTCGGAGAGCGAATAGTTGCCGGTTTCCTCGATCTGGCGGAGCTCGCCGACCGACACCCGCTCGGTCGCCCGGGAAATCGCCTTCATGAGCTCAAGCGAGCCGGAGTCGACCATGATGCGGAACGCCTTGGCGAACAGGTAGTCGCCCATGAGCACCGATATCAGGTTGGTCCACTGCGAGTTAACCGTCTCCTGGCCGCGCCGCATATCGGATTCGTCGACGACGTCGTCGTGAAGCAACGTGGCGGTGTGGATCAGCTCGATCGCCAGCGAAGCATCGACCGTAAACGACGTAAAATTGTCGGCCGCCCGCGAGGACAGGAACAAAAAGGCCGGCCGGATGCGCTTGCCCCGCGAGCGAAGCAAATGCTGGGCGATCGACGTAATCAGGGGCGAATCACCCCGGAGGTAGTCGTGCAGCTTGGCGTTGAATTCTTCGAGATCGGCCTTGATCGGCGCCGTAAACTCGAGCATCTGCTGTTTATCGAGAGTCGCCACGAAGAAATACCCTGTTCCTTCTCCAGTTTCGTTCCAAGGCCTCAAAAATACCCGGTCGCCGATTGCTTGTCAAACACTTTGCCCGGCCTCGGAGGGGTGGCTCACCACCATTTTGCGGTGCCGTCGAGCAGTTCTTTCATCGCCATCCGGTAGGTTGAGAACCCGAAATACTCCCGGCCATTGTGGCCGCCGGTGAGTTCGACGAACTTTTTGGGGGAATTGGCGGCGGCGTACAGCTTCTGCCCCATTTCATAGGGCACCAGGTCGTCGTCGGGCGAGTGCGTGACCAGCACGGGGCAGGTGACTTTCCCGATCCTGTCGATCGAGTCGAAATGGAACTTGATCAGGCTGCTGACCGGAAAGAAGGGGAACATCTTGCGGCCCATGTCGGGGGCGGACGTAAACGACGATTCGACGATCAACCCCCGGCACGACACGCGGGTGGCCAGTTCGACCGCGACCGCGCCCCCAAGGGAGCGACCGAAAACGACAATCTGGTCGGGGCGGTAGCCTTTTTTCTCGATCAGCCACTCGTAGCAGGCCTCGGCGTCGGCGTAGACGCCCTCCTCGGTCGGATGACCGTCGGACCTGCCGTACCCGCGGTAGTCGAAGAGCAGGACCGGAGCCCGCATTTTCATCAGGAATTCAACTGTCTCCAGCCGATGGGAGATATTCCCGGCGTTGCCGTGGCAGAAGAGCACCACCGGGCCCTCGTTGCGGTCGAACGTGAGTGGCTCGATATACCAGGCATTGACCCGCTCGCCGTGATCGACTTCGACATAGACATTTTCAAACGGGATACCGGCCTCGGACGGCGTGACGGCAAGATGGCGAGTCGGCATAAAGACCATGCGTCCCTGCGCGAAGTACAAGTACGCCGCGAATCCGAGGAAAAACACCCCGACTGCGATGATCAACAAGACAAACATGCGCTTCACCATAACACTCCGGCCGGGGTCATTGTTCGCCGACGCCTGACAGGGTCGCTTACCCGACTACTCCCACTCGATCGTGGCCGGCGGCTTCGACGAGATATCGTACACGACCCGGTTGACACCCTTTACGTTCCGAATGATCCGGTTCGAGACATGGGCGAGAATATCGTGATCGATCCGCGCCCAGTCGGCCGTCATGCCGTCGACCGAGGTCACCCCGCGCAGCGCCACGACATGTTCGTACGTTCGCTCGTCGCCCATCACGCCGACCGCCTTGATCGGCAGCAGGACCGCAAACGCCTGCCAGATGTCGTCGTAGATGCCGTTCTTGTGCAGCTCTTCGATAAAGATATGATCGACCTCGCGGAGCAGATCGCACCGTTCCTCCGTCACCTCGCCGAGGATCCGCACCGCCAACCCCGGGCCGGGGAACGGGTGACGGCCGATAAACGTCTCGGGAAGACCGAGCGCCCGGCCGAGTTCGCGGACCTCGTCCTTGAACAGATCCCGCAGCGGTTCGACCAGCTTGAGATGCATCCGGTCCTTGAGGCCGCCGACATTGTGATGGGACTTGATCGTCACCGACGGTCCCTTGAACGAGGTCGACTCGATCACATCGGGATACAGCGTCCCCTGTGCGAGATACTGGATATCGCCGAAACTCTTCGCGGCCTCCTCGAAGATATCGATAAAGGTGTTGCCGATGATTTTCCGTTTCGCCTCGGGATCGACCACCCCCGCCAGCCGGGTGAGAAATTCCTCCGAGGCGTCGACCGGGTGAAGGTTGATATCGAGCG
>CAYPYM010000303.1:0-4795 GCA_964414435.1 uncultured Ignavibacteriales bacterium
ACATCAATCTGCGCTATCAGCGAGATCTGCGTGCCCATTTCTTTCAACAATTCAATTTTGAATTCTATGTCAAATAGCTGCTTGTTCATAATAAATCTCACTACTCATCAATTATTCTTTTCTTTTTTAATTCTGCCGGATTACCCTGGTAGATACCATATGCTTCCGCATTATGTGTCAGAACGCTGCCAGCTAATAAAATAGAATGTGTATGCATTGTAACACCTGGACAAACAATTGCCATAGCGCCAACCCATACTCCATCCTCAAGGGTGACTTCTCCAATAATTAAATCAAATTTTTCCATCTTATAATTATGGTTTCCTGTCAAAAGCATTGCTCCCTGTGATATACAAACATTATCTTTAATTCTAACCATACCCAGATTATCTATCCAGCACTTTTCTCCAAACCAGACATTATTACCTAACTCCAGAAACCATGGATATTTAATATTGACACATGGTTTTATATTTAGATTTCTCCCAACCTTTGCACCGAAGAGTTTCAATAAACGAGATTTTAATGAATTTGGCCATTGTAAACTCGTCTTAAATATACACACGTTTACAGTATACCAGATAATTCTTCTTGCAAATCCTTTCGGCTTGTACCATCTATTGTCAAACTTTAAGAGATCAACTTTATTTTTCATTAGGAAAATAATTTAATGTAATCTTCAGTTGAATTATTTAATTCATAATAATCTCTGGCATACATATATGCCCCTTGTGACCACCTGTTATATTCTTCCTGGTCCATAGCTGCACATAGGTTTATAACCTCAATAAATTTTTCATTATGTTCTAACGGAATATCCCAGCCTGCTTTTTTTTCTTCTAGGTTTCGCCAGGGGGTATTGTCGCCTATAATAACTGGTGTACCGGTTGCCAAAGCTTCATATATAGCATAACCAAAATTCTCCCCCAAAGAGGCCAAAATAAAAAAATGTGCTCCGGCTAATATACTTTCAATTTCTTTATGCGGAACTTCTCCTTGAAAACTGACTCTCTTTTCAAGCTTGTTTTCTTTTAAATAAGAAAGACACTTATCATAATAAGCAATTTCATTAGTCGAGCCGTAAATAGAAAGCTTTATTTCACTCTCAGAATTTTTGATCAGATTTAATAAATATAAAATATTTTTTACCGGAGAAACCCTGGTTATGCTGACAAGGTTGACAAATTTTTCCTCTTTTTTCTTTTTTGTTATTAATTCATCTGGCTTGTTAGTAACATTTTTAACCTGGAAGATTTTTGTCTTAAATCCAAATACCAACTCAATATCATCTTTCTCCTTGGCGTTAGTGGCATGAAAAATGATTTTTGTATGTAGACGCAAAAGCCTAAAGAGTGATAAGAACAACCTTTTTTTCCAAAACTTAATCGAAAGAGACCCCTTTGATAACATTCCCCTTGGTGCTAATACTATCTTTTTGAATTTACCGGAAAGTACCGCTAGGATTAACGGAAGAATAGAAAAGTAAAACGAAAACATCGAATTCAGATATATAAAATCATAAGCCTCAGAAGAAATAATTCGTTTTATAGAGCTAAAATTAGTCGAATTCTTTGATAAATAAATTATCCTGGCATCGGAATATAGGTTCTGCCAAGTATCTAAAGTCACATTCCAATAAGGTGCACTTTCTCCCAAATCATAAGACGAAGTAATTATTGATATCTCAAAATAATTTCTGAATTTATCAACAAATGCTGAGCACGACCTAATTGGGCCTCCGGCTTTATATCCGGGAAGATACCATTCGGTAAATATCAATAGTTTATTACTTTTGCTTTGATTGTTTAACAACATTATATAATACCGATGACCAGGCATCTGGCGTTATTTTATTAGCTAGCTTGTGACTTCTTTTTCCCATTTGTATTAATTCAGAATCGGACTTATTAATTATCTTTCGAATTGATTTTTCCAACGACCCCTGCTCTAACGGATTGAATTTATATCCATTTTCCCCCTCTATAATAAATGTATCAGCCGCCCCACAGAACTTAGAAGCAATGATTGGCATGCCAAGGGCTGCGGCTTCATGTATTACCAGACCCCATGCTTCTTTCACACTCGGTATTATAAATATACCCGCTTTCATCATTAACTCGGCAAGCTCTTTTGGTTGTACAAAGTCAAATAGTTTAACAAATTCAAATGTTTTTATCTTATCTTTTTCCGGACCATCACCTACTATCCATAACTCCCAATCTGAGAGAATATTATCTTTATATCTTTGAAACTCTTGCAAGAAAGGGATTAAACCTTTTTCCTTTACTAGACGTCCGGCGAATAAAAAAATTTTAGGAAATCTTTTATTCCTGTCTTCAATTTGCTCTTTATAAATTGTAAAAAATAATCCTAGATCAGCGGTTAATAAATTCCACAAAATATTATTCTCCTTAAACCCAAGTTTTCTAGCATATAAGTATTGTGGTTTTCCCGGTATCCAGATATAATTAAATATTTGATGTAACATTATCCTGGAAAACAATACCATTATTCTTTGTCGCAGGCTTCCAAACCATTGGTTATCCATACCGCATATAATTGGAATCCCAATGCTATTAAAATACCTGGCTACTCTGAGATATTTTAGGTTGCGCCATCCCGCAACATATATGGCATCTGGTTTAATATCTTTACATAAGGCAAGAAGCTTATTTGAAGAATATTGTTGTAAATTGAAAATCTTAAGCCTGGAACTTGACTCTATCCGCATAGATGCATATTGATCAATGAATTCGCGTACAACATAAAAATCTCCACCATATGTAATTATAAATCGTTGGATATTAGAAATTAAATTGCTGGTTAAATTCGTATAAAAAAATACTATATTCATTAGTTTAAGAATTCTGAAAAATAATTATCACTTAGTATCGATTGGCATTTAGTACATCCATAGGTAATGTAGATAAATAGTAAGTTTTTGTGAGATATCATTTTGCCATTTGAAAATTATCCATAGTGACAACTGGATTATTTTTAATACTTCCCTTCTTTAAGTTCTGAATTATATTGTTGTGTGACACTAACGTTAAAGAAAAGAAAAGTATTATATATAGATAAGACCCTACTCCCATGCCAAGGACATAAGCAGAAAGCAAAGCAATTAGATATGTGTTGTAATTTACACTTCGATTGAAAGCCTTATATTTAAGAAGCCTAAAAACTTTGTATAAGAAATATAAAAAAACAAAAATACCAATAATTCCAAAATCAAGCAGGATCACTACCCAATTGGAATCTATCGGTTCTATGCCATATTCACCTCCAAGATTTAAATAATAAGGGTACATTCCCATGCCAAAACCAGTAAATGTAGCTTCTGGCTTATCTTCAAATAAATACTTGATTGCCACATAGTCTATCCTCTTCTCACCTACTTGATCCAACCTATCAATCGTTCTGAAATAAATATAATCTGACAAGCTAGTCGACGAAGCATTTGTACCCTTTACCAAAGAATAAGTAGAGGGATTAATGACCTGGATGACTATAGACAGAAGTATTAAGGGAATAAAGAAACCCAGATTACTCTTAAACCATATAATAGAACTCAATATTAAACCTACTGCCAATGATATTAAAACTGCCGATGAGAAAGCATTTATAACTATAAATAGACTTATCAAGATTGAAATTAAATGATAAAAATAATTTTTATTATATTTCCCTTGAAAGAAAGTGTAAAGAAGGATAAAGAAGTATGGGAATATAAAGGCCGAAAGTGCTTTGGGCTCTCCGGTTACGCCGTAAAGTCTTGTAACAAGTTGACCGCCATAATCAAAAGCAGCTGTTGGACTATCTACTACATTAGGCCTTAATATCGGCATAAAATCATACCCCAGCTTATATGTTATATATTGCAGAACTGCAAATAGCATTACAAATTCAACTATTAGATAATATCTTTTTAGAAAGTTTTCCAATTCTTTAGTACTTTTTATTGCCATAAAAGAGAAAGGAATTAAGGATGCGATCGATACATATGTAAATAATTGAACAAAGGGACGTAAAAAGCTCTGTTGCAGTAAGGGCATGTCAGGATTTTCAAATTTTGTACTTGTATAAAGGGCAATGGAAAATGATAAAATAAAAAGTGCTATCAATATTTTGAAATATTTATTCTTTTTAGATGTCCTCCAATTATAAAGAACTACTAACAATATGAAAATTGATACTATCTTATATGGAGCCCAAACTGTGCCCCAGTAGATACTAAAACCCCCAACACCTATTCCTAATACAAATAAAATTAATAATAAGTGATATCTCTTAGTTATCGTATAGAAAAGTGACAATACTAAAAATAATATAATTATATATTCAGAAAGCTTGTGGTAATCCATCAAATTTTAGACTCAAATAAGAGATTATAATTTATTGCAGGATAGTTATTTATTGTTTGACTTCTCTTCAATATTTTAATACCTGCAATAACGGCACCGAAAATAGATTTTATAATACCATAAACAGGAGCAAATGGATTTTTCAGGTTCTCCTTATTAAATATCTGTCGTCCAGCTAGAACAAACAAATGGTAATGAATATCAGTAAGTTTTATCGTACCGTTTTTCAAACCATTAAATATAAAATACCACTCCCCCATAATATTATGAAATTTATGTATCCCTTTGCTTGAACCCCAGCTTCGGTTCCCTCCTGTTTCAACACCAAGATGAACTACCGATGCCTCTGGATCAAAAACCAGATTGCCATATTTATGGGTTAAACGAAGACAGAAATCACTTTCTTCCCTATGCGCACCCTTAATAAAGTT
>CAYPYM010000304.1:0-4792 GCA_964414435.1 uncultured Ignavibacteriales bacterium
CAAGCGTTCCGATCTCGTTGGCCAACACGGCGCTCAAGCGGGAGATCTCGATCCGCGCCGAATACGACCAGGAACTCGAGCGGGTCAAGGTGACGATCAACGACAACGGCATCGGCATGCCGGCCGAGACGCTCAAGAAGATTTTCAGCCTGCACTTCACCACCAAGAAGGGCGGGCACGGTCTCGGGCTGTCCAACTGCCGGAAGATCGTTGATCAGCACCACGGTGAACTGCTGGTCGATTCGACCCCCGGTCAGGGGACCGAGTTCCGCATGATTCTCCCCCGCTTCCAGCCCGGGGAGAAAATGAGCAAGGTCAAATGACCCGGGCCGAGGTGCCGTCGGGCTACCGCCTGGTCGACACCCTCGGTCGCGGCGGCACGGCGGAGGTGTATCGCGCTCACTCCGCGACACCGGGGCGCGAGGTCGCCCTCAAACTCCCCCTTCAACAGCCCGATGACGATACGCCCTTCGGCCTGCTGGTCAGCCGCGAGCAGGCACTGATCGGCGGCCTTCGATTTCCCGGTCTCGTGCGCATTGTCGATTCCTCGGCCGACCTGCCGGCTTATCTCGCGCTCGAAATCTGCACCGGTCCCTCGCTGGACAGTCTCGCACGAATCGACAACCTTCCCCTCGCGCTCAATATCATTTCCGCAATGGCGCTCGATCTCGAGTTCCTTCGGCAGCGCGGCATCATCCACGGTGATTTCAAACCGCAGAATGTCTTTCTCCCGACCGATTGGCAGGAGTGCGGCGACAAGCGCCTGTTTTACGCCAAGCTCTCCGATTTCTCGCTGGGCCGCCGTTCCGACGAAGACGAGTCGGTTCGGGTCGGACTGGGCACGGTCGGTTACCTCGCGCCGGAGACGATCGTCGGCCGGACGACATCGTTTGCCTCCGACCTGTTTGCGCTCGGCGTGACTGCCTCCCAGGTTCTGACCGGGACGCATCCGTTCATGGACGGCGAAACCGATCCGGTCAAGATCAACAGCCGCTGCCGTGAGGAAGAACCGGCGCCGGTGAGCCAACTTCGGCCGGAAATCAACGAAGGCGTTTCGACTCTGGTTGCGCGACTGATGGCAAAGGATGCGTCGCAACGTCCCCGTTCCGGCTGGGAGGTCTGCGCCGAACTGGCGAAAGCAGGAGCGACCTATCCGTACCAACGGGCGCTTCAGCCGAAACATATCATCGACGGCATCACCGATTTTGATACCGCGATCAGGCTCGTTGCGGGTGATGACGCGGCGTTGAGCGACCGTCTCACACTCATATCGCGGCACTCCCTGCGCCGCCTGCGTCTGGTGCTGACCGAAAACCACCGGCGCGGCAACGTGCGCCACAACGGCGCGAGGTTTGTTTTCGAAGGGCCACCCTACTGGCCGTGGCGACTGCGTCAGGCCGTGCTGGCAGACTTTGCCGCCGCTTCGTTCGGGAAGAAGCGTCGGCTGGTCGAGGCAGCGGGCGCCGGCAGTATTGAATCACTCGTGGAATTGAGGCCGAACTCAGCCTCTACCCTGACCGAAGCCGATCGTCCGCTTGTCATGCTGCTTCGTCCGCTCCTGCGCCCCGCTACGGCGAGGCGCATCGGTAAGATATTAGCGCCGCAGGCTGAGGCCGGTGAGAAGATGCCGCTCGCCGCGACGATGTATGTGCAGGCCGGGAATATCGAAAAGGCCGAGTTGTGCGGATTCCAGGCGGCGGTGCATTTGACCCGCGAGCACCACAACGACCGGGCCTTCCGCCTGACCAACCTGATTATCGACTATGCCCGACTGCAATCGAAATTGTTCGCGGTCCGGTCGGTACTGTTGGTGCGCGCCGATATTCTCAAGGCGATGGGTGAGTTTTCGGACGCGCGCGCCGCTTACAACGACCTGATCGAGCTGTACGAGGGTAATCCGCCGGATGGTCACCTGGGGCTGGCCTATCGGAACCTTGGTGATGTTTACAAGGCGCTGCAGCAGATGGACGACGGCGTCCGGGCGCTCGAGCAGGCGTTGCGGATTTTCCGCGAGATCGGCAGCGAGCTCGATGTTTCCCGCGTGCAGCACAATCTCGGGACGCTGTACTCGACCGCCGGTGATTTCCGGGCGGGGCTCCGCTATTTCCGGCAGTCGCTGCACACCAAGCGCCGCCTGAACGAAACATCGGGGGTGGCCAAGACGCTGAACACGATCAGCGTGATCTACGGCTTCATGGGCCGGATGGCCCGGTGTATCAGGGTGCAGCAAATCTCGCTTAAGTTGAAAAGGGAGCTTGGCGATGCTGCCGAGATCGGATCGAGTCTCAACAATCTCGGGTACTGCTACTACCTGATGGGTGCGCAGGGCAAGGCGATCGAGGCGCTCACCGAGTCGCTCGAGATCAACCGGAGAATCGGCAGCAAGACGGAGATCCTCCACAATCTCGACAGCCTTTCCTCCACGATGATTGTCGCCGGACGACTGAAAGATTCGCTGCAGTATATCCGTGAGGGGGTTTCGATCGCCGCAGCGATCGACGACAAGCCGCATACCGGGCAATTTAACCTGAATCTCGCGACGGTATTGCGCCGCATGGGGCGATTCGGTGAGGCGGGTCAGACCCTGCTTAAGGTTCGGTCGCTCCTGGAAAGTTTTGACGATCGGGTGCTGTCGATCAAGGCCGACATCGGGGTCGCGGCGCTTCGATTGGCGATCGGCGACAGCCGGGCGGCGCTGGAAATGGCCCGTGCGGCCGAAGAGCGCGCCAGGGAACTCGATGCCGGACCCGAGTGGCTGAACGCTCTGCTGGTCATGACCCGCGTCACGGACGAAGACGCGGTGTTCGAAGAGGCACGCCGTCTCACCACCGATCTGGGGCTCACCCGCGAACATCGACTGATCACCTGCAACCGGTTCGAGCGAATGGTCGAGCACGACGATCGGGCGGGCCTGGAGGCCAATATTCAGGACCTTCGCGACGTGGTTGAACAAAGCAGCGAAGATATCGAACTGGCGCGCATGTGTGCGGTCGCGGCCGAGACTGCTTTGAGGTTCGACAGGACCGACGAGGCGGAGCGCATGATCGCACGGGCGAAAGGAGCCGCGGCGGCGTCGGGCCTGGTGCCGGAGCGGGTCGCGGTTCTGATATTGCTCGGCCGCGTGCTGAGCGAGCGCGGCGAACTCGAACAATGTTATGTGAGCTACAAAGAGGCCCTGGGGCTGGTGAAAGCAATGTCCGAGAGCATCGAGCAGCCGTCCGACCGCCAGCTCTACCAGAGCACGCGGACGGTGCAGTTCCTGGTTGCCGAAATCAAGCGGCTGGGGGCGAAGCTCGGGGCAAAAAACAAGGGCAGGCCGTAAGGCGACCCGCCCTTGATAATGCTAAAGATCCCGGTCGAATCTTAGCCCCAGGGTCCTCTCCAGCTTTCGCCAGGCAGTGACCAACCAGGAGCGGTGCGAGATTCGAGAACCTCGACCGAGAGTTCATACTTCTTCACGTTTTCACCTCCTTACAGACTTGTGGAAAGTCTACCACGCGGAGCGCGGGGAGCCTCTCCCGTTAATGGTGTTGCGAATGCGCAACCCTGCCCTGATGCAAAATACACCGGGGCGCGGCAGCCTGTCAAGGAAAATGTCTCACTCCGAACCGCGTTTACGTATGCCTATACGCATCTCGGATCGGGGGTGTCAGGGGGGTATATCAGGCGTTGGCGAAGCTCTTCCTCACCACCACGACCAGAACTCCACGCGGATGAACGATGCGACCTTGCGTGCGAACAGGCCGAACAGCGACTTCTTACCGACCTCTATCTTGGCGTACCCGGTCATGCCGTTTTCGAGCATGAAGTGCTCATTGGGCACCACCACCGACACATAGTAGCGTGCGTGGCCGTCGGAATCGATCGCACCGGACGGAATGTGAACGACCGTGCCCTCGAACAGTTCGTGCGGGAAGGACCGGACCTTGAGATAGACCGGCTGGTCGAGTGCGATAAGTTCGATGTCGAAATCGGATACCGGGACGAGCACCTCGACCGACCGATTGTCAACAACGGACAAAATCCGCTGGGCGCCGAGGGGAATCTGGATCATCCCGGCGATCGGCGCCGTGATCATCTGGGCGTCCTCCTGAGTCTTGAGGAACTTCACCCGGGCGCGCTGCTGTTCGATTTCCGAATTGAGGACCGCCTCCTCCTGCGGTTTGGGCGGCGACTTGAGCAGGTCGAGCTTCGCTTTCCGATTGCTCAATTCGGCCCGTGCGATGATCAGTTTCGACTGGACCGCCTCGAGCTCTTCATTTGTCGAGAAGCCCTTCTCCCGAAGTTCCTTGATGCGGTCGTAATCGCGCTGGGCCTGTTCGAGCGCGGCGTCGGCGGCGTTGACATCGGACTGGGCTTCTTCCACCTCCTCCTGTTTCGGCGGTGATCGAAGCAATTCGAGCTGCCGCTCGTATTTCTGCAACAGGGCGACGTTGGCCATCAGTTCGGTCGTGACCTGGTTGGAAAGGAGCATGGCGAGCGTATCGCCCGACATCACCATCTGCCCGTCACTCACCAGCGGCAGCAGGTCGAGCGAGGCCATGTCGGTCGACGCCATCTGGACGAACCCGGTCTTGGTCTCGGCATCGGCGCCGCGTTTCTGGAGGGTGCGTTCGAGCAGCCCGAACTGGTTGAGCAGGAGGTTGAATTCGGATATGGAGCGTACCGTGACATCGCCCGAAACCCGTTGGTGGAACGGCACGAAAAAGAGCCCGATCGCGATCGATGCGATCACGAGCAGGTAGATGACGATGCGGATCGGATTGCGAAGTGCTGTTTTCATATGCTTCAG